>JBKJKL010000343.1:0-4022 GCA_046597485.1 Chthoniobacterales bacterium | reverse complement strand
GCCCGGCAACCCTTGCCAGGCGTCGCGCGGGCATTCGATCAACTTGACGGATTCCATGGTGGCGCGAAGAACCTAGACCATGCCAGTCGTCCTCGTCGAAAAACAATCCGCGCACACGACCATCCTCACGCTCAACCGTCCGGAGCGGCGCAATGCGCTCACGATCGAATTGATGACGGAGTTGGTCGCCGCAATCGAAGCCGCCGCGGCTGATGCCCAACAGCGCGTCCTTATTTTAAATGGAGCGGGCAAGGCCTTTTGCACAGGCATGGATTTGGCCGAAGTCGCGCAGGTTGAAAAGGCACACGCGTCCGCGGAGTCGGTCGCGAAGACGTTGCTCACGCTAAGCGAGACGCGGCTAATCACGATCGCCGCGGTGCATGGCGCGGCGGTCGCGGGCGGCGCGGGGTTGATGTCGGCCTGCGATTTCGTCGTGGCGGCGGAACGGACCAAGATTGGTTATCCGGAAGTGCGTCGCGGATTGGTCCCGGGCTTGATCATGACGTTTCTGCGTCGGCAGTTGCGCGAACGCGATCTGCGCGAGCTTCTCTTCGGCGGCGAGTTATTTGAGGCGGAGCGTGCGCGAGAGATCGGTCTCGTTAATCGGGTCGTTCCCCACGGCGAATTGGAAAGCGCGACGCAAACATTGGTCGCCTCGATTTTGCAGGGAGCGCCGGGCGCGCTCAGCAACACCAAGCGGCTCCTCGAGAAACTGTGGCCCACCTCGGTGCGCGAAGACATCGAACAGGCGCTCGCGTTCCACCTGCGGGCGCGCGAGTCGAACGAGGCCCAGGAAGGGGTCGCGGCTTTCTTGGAAAAGCGCGCGCCAAGCTGGACCGACTCGCCGTGAAATCGTGCACCGTCGCGGCCTCGGCAGAATTGCTCGCGTATCTCTTCGAGCATTGGCCGGAGGTAAAGAAAAAGCAGGTCCGCACCTGGCTGAAACATCAGGCGGTTACGGTTAACGGTCGGCCCACCACGCAATTTAATCATCCGCTCGCGCCCGGCGACATCGTCGCCATTCGGAGCGATCGCTTCGCCGTGCCGAAGACCGTGCTTGCCTCGGGGATGAAGGTTTTCTTCGAAGACGCCACCCTCATCGTGATCGAGAAACCGGAGAATCTCCTGAGCGTCGCGAGCGTCGCGGAAAGCGAGCGGACGGCTTATTTCCAGCTCACCGATTACGTGCGCCGCGGGGCTGCCCACGCGCACGATCGCATCTGGATTGTGCATCGGCTCGATCGCGAAACTTCCGGCCTGATGGTCTTCGCGAAGACGGAGGAAGCGAAGCGGAACTTGCAAGGTGGCTGGGAGCAAGTGACGAAGCGCTACGAAGCGGTCGTCGAAGGAAACCTGCCGGCCGCGGAGGGAACCTTCGAGTCCGATCTGGACGAGCGGAATCCATTCAAGGTCTTCAGCGTGCCGCGCAACGCCGAGACGCGGCACGCGATCACGCGCTATCGCCTGCTTGGTCGGCGCGGGAAGCGCTCGTTAGTCGCGCTCGAATTGGAAACCGGCCGCCGCCACCAGATCCGCGTGCAACTCGCGGATGTCGGTTGCCCGATTGTCGGCGACGAAAAATACGGCGCCAAAACGAACCCGGCGCATCGACTCGGCTTGCACGCCTGCGGTCTGCGGTTCACCCATCCGGAAACGCAGAAAGAGATGAGCTTCGAGTCGCCGTTGCCGAAGGATCTCGCCCGTTTGGTCTAACGAATGATCCCGTTTCGCAACCTCGCCGAGGCGCATACGCCCGACGGCTCGCGTCTCAGTCTGCACGAACACGACGGCGATTACTTCATCAAGCTCGATGGGCGGCAGCTCATGAGCAGCACTTCGACCACCTCGGAACTTTTGCTCGCGCAAAAAGCTTGCGAGCAACTGGGCCAGCAGGACGCACCGCGCGTCTTGATCGGTGGCCTGGGCCTCGGTTTTAGCCTGAAGCGGGTGCTCGAACTGGTAGGCTCACAGGCGGTCGTGCACGTCGCCGAGTTAATGGCGGAAGTCGTCACTTGGAATCGCGAACTGCTCGCGTCGGTCAATGGTGCGCTCTTGTGCGATCCACGCGTAGAAGTTTTCGTGGCCGATGTTTTCACGCTCATTGGTCGGCCGGGAGCGGGTTACAACGCGATCCTGCTCGACGTCGACAATGGTCCGACGTCGTTCGTCCAAACGAAGAATGCGCGGCTCTACGATCGCCACGGATTACGCGTGATCTGGAACGCGCTGCGGCCCGGCGGCCGGGTGGCGTTCTGGTCGGCGGACGCGGAGCCGGCCTTTCGCGACGCGCTCACTCGCGCTGGCTTCGGCGTTGAAGAATATCCGGCGAAAGCGCACGAGCGCGCCAAACGTTTCGCGCACATGATTTACGTGGGCGAGCGGTTGTGATTCTGGGCTGTAAAGGAAGCTGATGGCTTGCCGTGCCGGACAGTCGGACGACCGGCCGGAGAGAACTCACGGTTTCGGAGTCGGTTGCTTCACAAACGCGCGGCCATATTGCACGGGCGGATTCAGCTCCGCGCCCAGTTGGGCCGCGGCCTTCAGCGGCCAATAAGGTTCGCGCAAAAATTCCCGCGCCATGAATACCATGTCCGCGCGTCCGTTCGTGATCAGCTCGTTTGCCTGTTCCGGAGTCGTGATCATTCCGACCGCCGCCGTCGGCATGTCCGTTTCGCGCCGGATTCGTTCCGCAAAGGGAACCTGATATCCGGGAGCGAGCGGGATTTTGGCATTCGGCACCGTTCCGCCTGACGAACAATCGAACATGTCCACGCCGAGCGGTTTTAGTTGTCGCGCAAGCTCGACGGATTGATCGATGTCCCATCCGCCGTGCACCCAATCGGTTGCCGAGATGCGCACGAGCAACGGAAGCCGCTCCGGCCAAAGCGCGCGCACGGCTTGCACGACTTCGCGCGCAATGCGCGTCCGGTTCTCGAATGAACCGCCGTATCCGTCTGTGCGTTCGTTGCTCAGCGGCGAGAAGAATTCGTGGAGGAGATAACCGTGCGCCGCATGGATCTCTATCACCTTCGCTCCCGCCGTGAGCGCGCGCTGCGCCGCCGCCGCAAATGCCTGCACGACATTCCGAATGCCGGTCTCGTCCAGCGCTTCCGGCACGATATCGTCGGCATCGAACGCGACCGCGCTCGGGGCATGGATCGGACGCCAGCCGCCGTCGACCACCGCGACCGCGTTCCCGCCTTCCCATGGCGGCGAGGTGCTCGCTTTCCGGCCGGCGTGCGCGAGTTGCATCGCCGGCAACGAGCCTTGGTCTTCGATGAAACGGAAAATGCGCGCGAGCTCTGGAATCTGTTCGTCCTTCCACAGCCCGAGATCCTGCGGACTGATCCGGCCTTCCGGGACGACCGCAGTCGCCTCCGTCATGACCAGGGCCGCGCCGCCGACCGCGCGCGTGCCGAGATGGACGAAGTGCCAGTCGTTCGCAAAGCCGTCGACACTCGAATATTGGCACATCGGCGACACACCGATGCGGTTGCGCAGCGTCACATCCCGAAGCTGCAGCGGCGAAAAGAGGTTGGTGTCCATGTGTCTTCTACGTTCGTCAGAGGAGCGAAAGTTGCGCGGCTTCCGCGAGAGTTGTTTCGGCGAAACGCACGCCGACGCCGAGGAGCCGGACTGGCTTGCCGGTGCGCGCCCAGCCCTCTGCGAGCAACTCGCGGAACTGATCCGCGGCCGGCTCGCGCCCCGCGCGCTCGACGGTGGTGCGCTTGAAGTCGCTGAATTTTAGCTTCACAAAAATCTTCGTAATCGCGCGTTCCGACTCCTTGGCCCCGAGATCGGCGAGAAGATCAACGACGAGCTCGTCGAGCTTCTCTTCTGCTTCGCCGAGCGTGTTCAAGTCTGTCGAAAAAGTCTCTTCGTTGCTGAGCGATTTCCGCTCCCGGTCCGGTTGGACGACGCGGTCATCGATCCCGCGGCATTGGTCGTACAGTTCGAGCCCGAAGCGGCCGAATTGATCGCTCAACTGCGCGCGGGAAAAACGCTGCAGATCGGCGCAGGTC
>JBKJKL010000091.1:0-3023 GCA_046597485.1 Chthoniobacterales bacterium | reverse complement strand
ATCGCCTCGCGCTGCTCGCGGTCGCGCAGGAGTGCTTCGATGGCATCGGCGAGCGCTATCGGGTCCTGCGGCGGGACGAGCCGCCCAGTTTCGCCGTTGGCGACTAACTCAGGAATGCCGGCGACCGTGGTCGAGACGACGGCTTTACCGGTCGTCATGGCCTCTGCGATTACAGTCGGGAAGACATCGCTCGCGCCACGCTCGTCCACGCGCGCCGCGAGGACGAAAAGGTCGCAGCCCGCGAGCGCGCGCAGGACGTAATCCTGCGATCGCTCGCCGGACAACGTCACCTGCTCGTCCAAGTTCCGCGCTGCGATCTGCGCGGCCAGTTCATCGTGCAGATCGCCCGAGCCGATGATCTCGCATTGAAGCGCCAGCCCGCGATCGCGGAGCAGGGCGCAGGCTTCAATCAAGACTTCGAAGCCTTTGAATTGCACGAGGCGACCGATGCTGACCAGTCGCAAGGGCCCGGAAGGTAGCAGCGCGCTGGTCTCAAACTTCCGAAGCGCGATCCCGTTGTAGACCCGATGAATTTTGTGCGCCGAATCAGGGCACCGCGCGGCGAGCAGGTCGCGGCTGAAGTCCGTCTCCGCCGCGACGAACTCTGCGCCCGCGCAGATCTCGCGCAGCAGTTCCGCGCTTCCAAGATCGCTCATGAAGTCCTGCCCGTGCGCGGTCACGCTGAAGGGGAGACCGCTGATCGCCTTTACGAAGAGCGCGGTGTGGGCGGCGCGGTTGGCGAAGTGGACGTGGACGTGTTTCACCTTCTCCCGTTCGAAAAGGTCGACGAAGAAGAGGGCGTTGCGCGCCCGGAGCGCGGCTTTGTAGTCCGAGCCGTATTTCTGGTCGTGCGCTGCGATCAGTCGCTCCGGCCAGCGGCCCTGGCGCTTCGCTGCTTTGACGAGCGCCTCGAGTTCGCGCTTTTCCGGCGCGTAATGAATGGGCGCGCGCAGCTGGGCGAGATACTCATGCCGAACCGGCGTCTTCGGCGGATACATCGAAGCGAGGACCAGTTCCACGCCGCGCCGTTCGAGTTCGAGCATCTCGGTGTCGCAGAACGTCTGCGAGAGCACCGGGTAGCGGGAATAGAGATAGCCGAGCCGCATGGCTGCCGCGCGCGGCGCGTTCCGTTAGGAAAACTGCACGTCGCGGCCTGGATCCATCTCGAAATCGAGATCGACCGTCTCAGTGACGTTCGGCTTGATGATGTCCTCGACGAACTTCACGTAAATGGGGTCGTCGCGGAACATGTCGAACTTGTCCATCGACTCGAAATCAATCGCGATGAAAAAGGGCCACTGCATCTCCTGATTGATTCGTTTGCCGCACTTAATGCTAAGCACTTCCTGGATTTTGAGGAGCTGCATCCGGGTGTTCATCATCATCTCCTCGACCCGGGCCGGGGTGACCTCCGGCTTCAGCCGATAGAGGGAAATGTGGTGAACCATGGGCGTAAGGTGTAGGCGGGGAAGAATGACCGCGCAAGCAGTAAACCCTCGCCCAAAGAACGACTGACAACTGCGCGCGGGCGCCCTATTTTTTCCAGTCGAACGCGCCTTTTTTCAGCGCGTAAACATAGCCGACCATCAGGATGGTCACGAAGCTCAGCATGCTCCAGAGGATGGTCTTCCCGTGCACGATCGACTCGCGATAAACGACCGCCCATGGATACATGAAGACGATCTCCAAATCGAAAAGGATGAAGAGCATCGCCACGAGATAGAACTTCACGCTGAAGCGCGGCTGCGCTTCGCCCTGCGGCAGCATGCCGCACTCGTAGGCGGAATCCTTCACCGCGGTGCGCCGGCCCACACGCCCAAGGAGGACGCTGGTGACCAGCGCACCGACGGCGAATCCAACCGCCACTGCGATATGGATCAGGATCGGAAGATATTCGCTCAGCATGACTGCGGAGACGTTTCTGCGCTAAAGCGCGGCGTTACTTCGCGGCCGCGGGAGCGGCTGGCTTAGCCGTACCGGTAGCAGTAGCGGCGGCGGCGGCGACGGCAGCAGGGGAAAGCGTCTTCGGCGGCGGGATGTGGCCGTTTTGCGGCTGGATCGCCAGCTTCAAGGCGGCTGGAAGCCCCTTGTATTTCTTGCCGTCCTTCTTCACTGCACCGCGCGCGACCAGGTTCTGAAGCTTCTCGTAAGCACGCAGACGGAGCATTTCCTCTCCACCACTCGCGGCGTTCCGCGCACGCAGATTCTCGTGCACCACGTCGAAAAGTTGCTTGAATTCGAAGGAGGCGCGACGGGAGAGAACTGCCACCAGCTCTTCGGTTACCAAATCAGGAACTCGACGGGAGAATGCGTTTTTCTTCAGGATGGCCATAGGGTCGCTGACGATATCAGATTTGCGCGTTTTCGCAGCACTTTTCTCGGTGTTGCGCAAATAAGCAGCCATAGAATGTGGCTGCGCGCCGAGCGCGTCGGGCAACGCCACAAGACGCGCCATTTGGTCACGGTTCCGCAGGCGTCTCTGCGGGAAAAGGGAGCGGCACGAGCGGGATCGACTGGAATGCTGGGGCAGGGGCGCCGCCCGCTCCCGGATCGATGGTAGGAGCGAAACGTCGGTAGAGGTCAGCCCCGGCGTTCCCCGCGATGGCCAGCCCGGCCGCCAGCTCAAAGAGCGACATCGCGCCGTAGGACTCGGTCACGTAGCCATCGCCTTCGTAACGCTGGCTGGCGGTCATCGGGCTCAGGTGGCGCGTGACCACTTCTGCATCAGGTAGCTTCGCGAGGTCGATCGTTTCCGTGAGCGAAGGCAGAAACGCGGCGGCCATGACCAGCATCGGACGGAGGGCCGCATCGAGACGCGTGTAAAGCAGTCTCATGTCGAGGTAGACAAAGGCGGTCTTCGCGGTGGGGAGGGTATGCTCGGCGGCCTTGAAGGCCCCCAAGTTCCCGTGGCCAGGCTCCGCGGTGCGGCTCCGCGTCATGGCCGCCTCCGCAGATGCGGTATCGACCGCGGCGACGAGGAGTTCGTCAGAAAGGGCGATCGTGGTCGCGATCGGCATTAACGC
>JBKJKL010000268.1:0-5991 GCA_046597485.1 Chthoniobacterales bacterium | reverse complement strand
CGGAGCGTCAACAGACCGCGGCGTCGCGAACTCCAGACATCGTAGACAAGGGTGCCCACGCCGTCCGACCAGAGGACGTTGCCATTGCCGAACCGGAGCGATGACAAGAACTGAACCCTGCTTCGCGTGTGGCGCGGGAGCGCTTGCAATCGCGGTCGCGCTCGTGACCGTCCTGCGGTGATCTCGCGCCTTGTCCTCGTCCTCGTGATTTGGGCGGCGATCTACCTGCCCGGCCTTGGCACGCTCGAGATCAAGGGCGAGGAAGGCCGGCGCATTCTGCCCGCAATCACCATGCTGCAGACGGGCGACTTCATCGTGCCGCGCGTTGGAAGCGATCCCTACTTCACCAAGCCGCCGCTGGTGAACTGGCTAGTCGCGGCGTCGTTCAAACTTTTCGGCACGCGGAGCGAATGGGCCGCCCGGTTGCCCTCGGTCCTCTGTGTGCTCGCGGTCGCGCTTGCCTTCGTCACGGTGGCGCGCGCGAGTCTCGGGGCGCACGGTTCGCTCGCTGCCGCGCTGATATGGTTGAGTAATTTCGGCGTTGCCGAAAAGGGCCGCCTGATTGAGATCGAAGCGCTTTACGTCTCGCTCGCCGGGCTCGCTTTCATCTGCTGGCTGAGTTGGTGGAAGACCGACCGCAGTCGCTGGCTGGTCTGGACAGTGCCGTGGGTTTTCCTCGGCCTCGGCCTGCTCGCGAAAGGCCCGCTGCATCTCTTCTTCTTCTACGCTGTAGTCGTGGCGGTATTACTGCGCACGGGCGAACTGCGGCAGCTCTGGAGTTGGCCGCACCTTGTCGGGCTGCTCCTGATGCTCGCCATTTTCGCCGCTTGGGCGCTGCCCTGTCTCTGGATGATGCACGTTGGCGAAGTGACGCAGACTTGGACGCGGCAGTTCTCCGGCCGGCTAAGTGGCGAAGACTTCAAGCTCGCGAGTTGGGCGCTGAACATCCCGCGCGCGCTCGTCTACCTGCTGCCTTGGAGTTTGCTCCTGCCCTTTGCGCGCCCGAATCGGCTCGCGCATCCGCGCGAGCGTGGGATGGCAATGGCGCTCCTTTTCGGCATGGCCACCTCGTTCATCGTCGTGAGCCTGCTTCCGGGAACCCTGCCGCGCTACACGATGCCGCTGCTTGTTCCGGCGATCTGGTTCGTGGCCCAGCTTTTTACAGCGCGCGCCTTCGCGGTTCCGCCTGCACTGCTTTCCCGCCGCCTCCCGCTCATCGTCACGCTGGTCTTTGCCCTTGCCAGCGCGGTCTACGCTTTCGGCCTCATGTCGCATCTCAAGCAGCGGGAGAAGATCCGCCCCATCGGCCGCCAAGTGACGGCGGCGCTTCCCGCAGGAGCGCTGCTCTATGCGCTCGACCCCGACTATCAGCCGGCGCTCTTTTACGTGCGCGATCCGATCGTCTATGTGGCCAGCCCGGCTGCCATCCCGGACTCCGCTAGTTATATCCTGCTTCAGCCCGAGCGGGAAGCCGACCTGCTCGCCGCGCATCCCGACGCCGCCTTCGAAACGCTGCTTCAGGTGAAAGACTATCGCGGGAAAGAGATCATCCTTCTGCGCCGCTCGGGCCTCTAGCGAGCGATTGACAGGGGAGAGCAGACGGATTACTTAGCATGCTAACGATCTCGTCGATGCTTCTTTCTTCCACCGAGTTTGGACTCCTCCTTTTCAGCACTGCACGCGCTTGGCGCACCAAACTCGACCAGCGGCTTCGCCCGCTCGGCTTGAGCCAGGGCAAATGGCGGACGCTCATTCACCTCGCGCAGGCGAATGACCAGCTGACGCAAAAGGAACTCGCGGACCGGATGGGTATCGAAGAACCGACGTTGGCCGGTTTGCTCAAGCGCCTCGAAGTCGATCGCTGGATCAAACGCACCGAATCTCCGAACGATCGGCGCTGCAAGATTGTCCATCTCCAGCACCGCTCGAAAACCTTGCTCGATGAGATCTTTTCCGCCGCACACGAACTTCGCGATGAACTCCTGCAAGAACTACCCCGCGCCGAAATCGAAAGCTGCATGCGCGTGCTCGGCCACATCCGCGATCGCGCGGAAGCAGTCGAGGGCAACGCTGCCACGACGAGAAGCGTAGAGAAGACCAAACGCGCCGCATGACGACTCTCGCTAAAACTGAATCTCCCGTGCGCGAGCGCGTTGACCACCTGGAGCGTCGCGTCGGACGGACGCCCCTTTATCTCATCGGCGGCGCGATCCTGATCGTCGCGCTCGTGCTCGTCCTCCGCGGCGCCGGCGGAAAGAAAAAAACGACCGCCACGCCCCCGCCGCGTCCGGTCGAGGTCGTCTCCGTCATTCAGCAGGACGTGCCTTTGTACCTCGATGAAATCGGCACGACCGCGGCCTTCGAAACCGTGCAGGTGCAGGCGCAGGTGAGCGGCCAAATCATCGCGCGGGAGTTCCAGGATGGCGCCGAGGTGAAGAAGGGCGACCTGCTTTTCCGCATCGATCCGCGACCCTATGAAGCCGCGCTCGCCTCCGCCAAGGCCGACTACGAGCTGTCACAGTCCAACATGCAGCGGCAAACGCAGTTGCAGTCCCGCAACGTCTCCGCCACGCAGGAAGTGGACATCGCGCGAGCGACCGCGGGCCGTACCCAAGCCGCCCTGGCCGCCGCGCAGGTAAACCTCGATTTTGCCAGCATCCGCTCGCCCATCGATGGCCGCATTGGCCTGCGCAATGTCGATGTGGGTAATGTCGTCGGACCTTCCAGCCCCCCGCTCGTCACCATCCAGGGGCTCGACCCGATTTACACCGACTTCACCGTCGCGGAGCCGGACCTTCCACTCGTTAGGCGCTATCTCGAGAACCCAAACCTGAAAGTGGTGACGGATGCCGATGGCGACAACGTCGACCCGCGCACCGGCAACCTCTACTTCATCGACAACGCCGTCCAGCCCGGGGCCGGCACCGTGCGGCTACGCGGCGTGACGCCAAACCCTGACCGCGCCC
Organism: Chthoniobacterales bacterium; assembly: GCA_046597485.1. GTDB lineage: Bacteria > Verrucomicrobiota > Verrucomicrobiia > Chthoniobacterales > UBA10450 > JACCTI01. The sequence goes on along the minus strand of JBKJKL010000268.1, from coordinate 3,025 downwards.
TCTGGTCGTCGCAGTATGTGAAGGTGCGGCTCATCCTCGACATCCTGAAGGACGCGAAGCTCGTCCCGAGCGGCGCGGTCCAGATCGGGCAAAACGGCCCCTACGTTTTCGTCGTCCGACCTGACTCGACGCTCGATCTGCGGCCGGTGAAACCGGGCCAGGCGCAGGGCGACCTGGTTGTGATCAGCGAAGGCGTGAGCGCGGGCGAGTCAGTCGTCGTTTCCGGTCAGCTGCAGTTGTCGCCCGGGATGAAGGTGAACGCGAAGCCGGCTCCGCCAGCGGGTGGCCACGTTTCGCAAGCAAGCACGATTCACTAAACGCGATGCGGGACGACGACGGAGATCTGCGCGCGCCGCGTGAGAGCGCGGCGGGAGGCAAAACATCGGGCACGAAGCTGGTGCAATTTTCCTCCGGCCTCTCCGCCCCGTTCATCAAGCGGCCGGTCATGACGATGCTGCTGACGGCGTCGCTCGTCGTCTTCGGCATCCTCACTTTTCAGCGCCTCGCGGTGAACGATCTGCCGGCGGTCGATTACCCGGTCATCTCCGTCTCGGTCAATTATCCGGGCGCCAATCCGGAGACGATGGCGAACACGGTCGCAACGCCGCTCGAGAAACAATTTACTCAGATCCCCGGCCTCACTCTCACGACCAGCTCGAGCACACAGGGGTCGACGAACATCACCCTCCAATTCGATCTCGATAAAAGCGTCATCGACGCTGCGACCGACGTGCAGGCCGCGATCCAGCGCGCTTCCGGGCAGTTGCCAAACGACCTGCCCCAGCCGCCGCGTTTCGAAAAGTCGAACCCGAACGACCAGCCCGTCATGTATATCGCCCTAACGAGTGATACCCTGACCGACGGCGAGCTCTACAAATACGCCACCTCGCAGGTGCAGCAGCGGATCAACATCCTGCCCGGCGTCTCGCAGGTGCAAATTTTCGGCGTCAAAAGCGCGATCCGGATCAAGGTCGACCCGTCTGCTCTTGCCTCGCGCAATCTCACGCTCGACGAACTTTCCGCCGCCATCCGCGCTGGCACTTCTTATCAAGGCGCGGGGCAATTCGACGGCAAGAACACCTCCATGGTTCTGCGGCCGAACGGGCAGATCGCAGACGCGGAAGGCTATCGCAACTTGATCGTGGCGCGGAGCAAGGAAGGCACGCCGGTCTACCTGCGCGACGTCGCAAACGTGGTCGACAGCGTGCAAGACGAGCGCCTCTCGCGGCACTTCTTCGCGCGCGGCTACAATCCGCCGGCCTCGGTCATTGTCCTCGCCGTTTCGCGCCAGGCCGGGGCAAACGCGGTCCAGGTCGCGCGTTCGATCAATGCGCTCGTCCCGCAGATTCGCGTGGAGTTGCCCGGCTCGATCAAGCTCATCCCGACCTTCGATCGCGCGGCCAGCATCGTGCACTCGGTCGAGGACGTGCAGGTCACGCTCTTTATCGCGTTCCTGCTCGTCGTCCTCGTCATTTTTGTCTTCCTCGGCCGCGCGCGCGACACGCTCATCCCGGTCGTCGCCCTGCCGCTTTCGCTCCTCCTGACCTTTCTCGTCATGTGGATGCTGAATTACTCGATCAACAACCTCACCCTGATGGCGCTGACTCTGGCTATCGGGTTCCTCGTCGATGACGCGATCGTCTTTCTCGAGAACGTCGTCCGCCGCGCCGAGCATGGGGAGTCCGTCTACAAGGCGACGCTGAACAGCGCGGGCGAAATCTCCTTCACCATCCTGTCGATGACGCTCTCGCTCGCGGCAGTTTTCATTCCGCTCGTCTTCATGCCGGGCTTGCTCGGCCGCATCTTCCGCGAGTTCGCGATCACGATCATCGTGGCCATCTTTGCCTCCGGCCTCGTCTCGCTCACGCTCACGCCGCTGATGTGCTCGCGCCTTCTGAAGGAGCACAATCCCGGTCATCGCCAGACGTGGATGGAGCGCTTCACGAATAGCTTCTTCCAGCCGGTCTTACGCTTCTACAGCCGCTCGTTGGATTGGTTTCTTGATCATGGCTGGCTCGCCATCCCCATCCTCATCGCCTGCGGTCTCGGCGTGGTTTTTTTCTTCAAGTCGCTTCCGTTCACCTTGCTTCCCACCGGCGATAGCGGCGTGATTCGCGGCGCCTTGCTCATGCAGGAAGGCGCCTCGCCGCAGCAGCAAAAGGAAATGCAAGACCGGCTCGACCCGATCCTGCAGGCCAACCCGGCGGTCGATAAATATTTCACCGTCGCCGGCAGCGGCCGGGCCGGATCGTCCGGCATTTTCACCGTCCTCTTCCTCTCCGACGCGAAGAACCGGAAGCCGATCGACGAAGTCGCGCTGGAACTGCGACGCTCGCTCAACCAACTCCCCGGCATTTTCGCCACCTTGAATCCGCAGCCCGTCCTGCAGATCAACATCGGCGCTACTGGCAGCCAGTTTGCCCGCTACAGCTACTCGCTCAGCGGGATCGATCCGGCAGAAGTTTACGCCGCGGCCGACAAGCTCACCGAACGGCTGCGCAGCTACGACGGCTTCGTCGCGCCGCCGCGCTCGAATCTCTTCCGCAACCAGCCAAATCTCGACATCGAGATCGACCGGGAACGCGCCAGCACCTACGGCGTCTCAACCGTGAAATTGCAGTCGCTCCTGCGCGCCGCCTACTCGCAGAATTACGTCTACTTGATCAAACAGCCGGACGACCAATATCAGGTCATCCTCGAGGTGGAGGACAAGGACCGCGCAGGCCCGGAAGATCTGCGGCAGCTCTACGTGCGGCCGGATGGCAAGAACACGCTCATCCCGCTGCGCACCCTGACGAAGTTCACGCCACACCTCGGACTGCAATCGGTCAACCACACCAACCAGTTCACCAGCGTCACGTTCGGCTTCGATACCAAGCCAGGGGTAGCGCTCGGCGACGTGACCGCTTTTATTGAAAAGGCCGCTGCCGAATCATTGCCACCGACGGTGAAAGGCGAGCTACAAGGCGAAGGTCTCGTCTTGCAGCAGCTCTTCGAGGCGCTGCCCTACCTCATCCTCGCGGCC
>JBKJKL010000085.1:0-4652 GCA_046597485.1 Chthoniobacterales bacterium | reverse complement strand
CTTCCCGTAGCGATGCTCGCCGCGTTCCCGACGATTGAAGCCTCCGGTTTCGCGGAATTTTACCTCCGCCGCTGCGTAGAAAAGGAAAGCGCTAAAGATTCCGAGGGTGAGAGCAGTCAGGAGTCGCGTGCTTTTCATAGGGCAAGCAATCACACTATTTTTTGATTCGTGTGTCGATTTCATAAGCTGAACGCTCTGGTTTTTCGCGTGCGCCCGGGAGCGGCTCGCGTTAGAAGCAGACGTGCCTCGCAAGAACTCCCGCTCCGCTGCCGTGGTGGCTCTCCCCATCGAAAAGTCGCTCACATACAGCTCACGCGTGGCGCTCGCGCCTAACGAGCGCACGCTTAACTTCGGCGACCGCTGGAATTACGCGCCCGCCCCAGAAGCGAACAACTACATCCAGCTCCGGAAGCGCTATCAGCATTTCATCAACGGGAAGTTCGTCGCGCCGCATTCCGGGAAATATTTTCCCTCGATAAATCCCGCGACCGAAGAGCGCCTGGCCGAGATCGCGGAAGGCGACGAGCACGATGTGGATCTCGCGGTCAAAGCCGCGCGCGCCGCTTACAAGAACGTCTGGGGCAAAATGTCCGGCCGCGAGCGCGGCAAATATCTCTATCGCATCGCGCGGCTTATTCAGGAGAAGGCACGCGAACTCGCCATCCTCGAGTCGATGGATGGCGGCAAGACGATCAAGGAATCACGCGACATCGATCTGCCGCTGGTCGCGGCGCACTTCTTCTACTACGCGGGCTGGGCGGATAAATTGCAGTACGCCTTCCCCGGCCGCACGCCGCGCCCGTTAGGCGTCGCGGGGCAGATCATCCCGTGGAATTTCCCCCTCCTCATGGCGGCCTGGAAACTCGCGCCCGCCCTCGCCTGCGGGAACACCTGCGTCCTCAAACCGGCTGAGACGACCAGCATCACCGCGATGCATCTCGCCGAGATTTTCCAGGAAGCGGAACTGCCGGATGGAGTGGTTAACATCGTGAGCGGCGCGCGCGCCACCGGGCAGGCGCTGGTCGATCACGACGACGTCAACAAGCTCGCCTTCACCGGCTCGACCGCAGTCGGCAAGATGCTCGTCAAAGCCGTCGCCGGGACAAAGAAGCGGCTCACCCTCGAGCTCGGCGGCAAAGCCGCGAATATCGTCTTCGACGACGCACCGATCGACCAGGCGATCGAGGGGATCATCAGCGGCATCTTCTTTAACCAGGGCCACGTCTGCTGCGCCGGCTCACGTCTCCTCGTGCAGGAAGGCGTTTTCCCGACCGTCATCCGGAAACTGCGCGATCGCATCGCCACCCTGCGCGTCGGCAATCCGCTCGATAAAAACACCGACATCGGCGCGATTAACTCCCGCATGCAGCTCGATAAGATTCACGAGCTGGTCGATAGCGGATTGCAGCAAGGCGCCGAGCTTGTCCAGCCGCGCTGCAAGCTCCCCGAGAAGGGCTATTGGTATCCGCCCAGTTTCTTCACCGGCGTGACCGCCTCCCATCGCATCGCGCAGGAGGAAATCTTCGGCCCGGTTCTGAGCGTGATGACTTTCCGCACGCCCGACGAAGCGATCGAACGCGCGAACAACACGATCTACGGCCTCAGCGCCGGCATCTGGACAGACAAGGGGAGCAAGATTTTCAAGATGGCGAGCAAGCTGCGCGCAGGCGTCGTCTGGGCGAACACCTTCAACAAGTTCGACCCGACCAGCCCATTCGGCGGCTACAAAGAAAGCGGCTTCGGCCGCGAAGGCGGCCTGCACGGGCTCATGCCTTATCTCTCGCTCGAGTAGTCGTCACTCCGCGCGAGCGTCGAAGTAGAGGACGACGAACGCGATCCCAAGGAGCGGCCGTAACGCGGCGTGGACCAGGCCGCTGATCACGTTGGTCGTGATCGTCATCCAGTCCGGCACCGGCGCGTTGAGCAGTTGCTGCATGAGCGCGATGCCTTCCTCGAGATTGGTGATGCCGCGCAGGCGGACAAAGGTAAAGGGCAGCTCGACCACGACGCTGACCGCGAGAAGGACGAGGAGCCAGACGGAGGCGATGATCGCGCCGCGATAAATGGGACGCTGGTGCCACGGTTCACCACGACGGCTGCGTCCCAGCTCCTTGCTTTCGAGCAGCGCGTTCCCGCCTTCCAGTCCCGCGATGGTGGCTGATTGCTGCCAGAAGAGGAAAGCCATGAAAAGCCGGCCGGCCATGTAAACCTGGAAGGAGAGCGCGAGCAGCGCGACGAGAAGCGAGAGGATGGATGGGGTGCCAGCGAGCGAGACGATCAGCAGGACCGGGAGCAGCGTCCAGAAGAGGTAGCTGCCGTAAACAAAGAGGCAGAGCCGCGCCAACCGCGGCCAATGACTGACCGCGCGGCCGAGCGCCTCGCGCAGGTTCGGCGGCCGGCCCGCGGCGATTTCTGCGCTGAGGAACTGCAGGCCGCCAACGAAGAGTGGCCAGCACACCAGCAGTGCCGCGAGGCTGACCACGCCGAGCGCGCCCGCAATCATGGTCGTGCGGGAAGCCGCTTCGCCCTCGCGAAAATTGGTGTAGGCGAAGCTGAGTTGCATCGCGAACGAAGGCACCGCCACGAAAAGCGCGAGCACGAAGAAGCGCGGAAATCCAAGCCGGTAGATCCGAAAACTTTCGCTGACGATTTCGCTGAAGGTCCGCCGGCGAAAGAGCGGATCGTGCGGCGTCGCGTCGTCTCGTTCGACCCCGAAGAGCTCGGGAAATTGCGCCGCCGGCAGCCAGGCCTCCTCGTCCTCCGGGCGCACTTCGTTGGCCGGGATCAGGCGGCCTTCGCCCTTCCACTCGTGCAGCGTCTCGAGGTCGACGGGCCCGTATTCTTTCCCCTCCACCCGCACATACCACTCATCGGCCATCCCGATGAATCACGCGGATTAGCGCAAATTCAATCAGGACACCCGCCGCGGTCAGCCGCGCGACTCGCCCCGGTTGCCTTCGCAGACGATGCGGAAGCCGAGATCGTTGCTGGAATAATCAGGCGCGTTCGAGGCGCGCGCCGAGCCGCGCAGGTTCGAGAAACGCGACTTCCAACTGCCGCCGCGGTAAACGCGCTTCGGGCCGATGGAAGCGCCACGCGGGTCAAAGCGCGGCGCGCCGGCGAGTTCCTGGTAGAAGTCGAGGCACCACTCCCAGACGTTGCCCGCCATGTCCTCCATCCCGAAAAGGCTGGCGCCGCGCGGGAAGGCGCCGACGGGCGAGCTTTCCGGGTAACCATCGTTGCGCTGCGGATCGCGCCACGGGAAAGTCGTGCTCGCATCGGCGAAGTTCGCGACGTCGATCGCCTTATCGTTATTCCCCCACGGATACTTCCAATTCTCCGGGCCGCGGGCGGCGTATTCCCACTCCGCTTCGGTCGGGAGGCGGTAGCGTTTCCCTTCCGTTTGGCTGAGCCATAGGCAGAATTTTACGGCGTCGAGGCTGCTTACATAAACGACGGGGTGCCGATCACCCGCGCCGTGCATGCGCTTTTGCCGGTGTGGCGGATCGAAGCGCTCATACTGCGCGTTTGTGATCGGGTGCCGTGACAGATAGAAAGCGCTCAACTTCACCGGGGTGAGCGGTTGCTCATTCGGCGCCGCGTCCGCGGCGTTGCTCCCCATGATGAATTCGCCCGTCGGCACCAGCACCATCTCCGCGCCGGTCACGCTCGCGAAAGTGCTGGGCAACCGCGCCGGCGCGGAGATCCTGATCACCGGCTGCGCCGGGGGCGCAGGTGCGGCGGCCACGGCGCGCGCGCTGGCCGAGGGCGGCGGGGGTGCAGCCACGTCTCGAGCAAGACGAAGCTCTTCGTCCTCGAGATAGTCATCGAGCAGCCATTCCGCCCGGTCCCCGCCCAGGCCGAGATTGTGCGCGAGATTGTCCATCAACATCCGGACGCTGTCGGTCGCGCTGTCCATCGTCACCTCAATCAGTCGCAGGATGCGCAGGAACTCGCGCTCCGCGGCGGCATTGCCCGGCGAAGCGACCGGTCGGCGATTTGCATCGGTCGCGCGGCGGGCCTTTTGCTGGCGCAGTTCGTGGTCAATGCAGGTCCGAATCTGCTCGTCCGCGAGCCCGCTCCGCTGGCCGTATTCGGATAGGTTGGCTTCGGCCTCGCGGGTCAGGACGCGGTCCTTGATCGAAAAGGAGATGTATTTGGAGAACTCCGCAACCGTCTCCAGCTCGGCCTGGTCGACGAGCGAGCGATCGATCTCCGCACGGCGCACCGGGTCGAGCAATTGAGTGCGCGCGTCGACGAGGTAGCGGTTCGCTTCGTCGAGCCCGCGGCCGAGAAGCTGGGCCAGCGGATTGCTCGGCTGGGTCTTGAGCGGGAGCTTCTTCTGCCACCACTGCAAGAGGAGGGTGCAGCGCTGCTGGATCTCTTCCGCGGTCGGGTTGGCCCGCGGATCGAGACAGAGACGCTCGTAAGGGTTAGTCGCGTCCCATTTTTGCCAGCCTTCCCACTTGCGCGGGTCGTCCGCGAAGTGCGGCGGGCTGGAGATGATTTCGGTGACGATCACGGGGTGAAAAACACAAGGCTGGCGCATCGCGTTTCCGCAACTCTTATGCCTAAAGCAAAACGAGTTCCCGGCCGCCGTGACTTTCTTCGACTTTTGCTTCCCATCGCGGCAAAGGCATTGAATCTGTTCC
>JBKJKL010000452.1:0-6077 GCA_046597485.1 Chthoniobacterales bacterium | reverse complement strand
GGATTTCGGAATAACTACCATCATGTTGGCGCCATGCTGACGATTCTATTTTTAGGGGACATCGTCGGCGAACCCGGCCGCAGCGCCGTCATCGCGCGCCTCCCGGCGATGAAACAGGAGCACGGGATCGATTTCATCGTCGTCAATGGAGAAAACGCTGCCGCCGGCCGAGGCATTACGCCGCGGATCGCGATCGACCTGATGCGCGCCGGAGTTTCGGTCATCACGACGGGTGATCACATCTGGGACCAGAAAGAGATCGTGCCCTTCCTCGGCACAGAGCCGCGGCTCCTGCGCCCGATCAACTACCCCACCGGCGCCCCCGGCGCGGGCACGATCGTGCTCGAGACGGCGAAGGGAAAAGTGGGCGTGATCAGCGTGCAGGCGCGCACCTTCATGCAGCCGCTCCTTGAGAATCCGTTCGAGGCGCTCGAGCGCGCTGTGACCGAGATGCGGCAAGAAACACCGGTCATCCTGGTTGATGCGCATGGCGAGACAACGAGCGAGAAGATCGCGATCGGCCGCTTCCTCGATGGCCGCGTCTCGGCCGTGCTCGGGACGCACACCCATGTCCAGACCGCGGACGAACAGATCTTTCCCGGTGGCACCGCCTTCCTTTGCGATGCCGGGATGTGCGGACCGACGGAGTCGATTCTCGGCCGCACGATCGAACCGATTGTGAACCGTTTCCGCAATAACCTGCCAACGCAGATGCCGGTCGCGAAAGGTGAGGTCAAACTCTGCGGCGCGCTCATCCAAGTCGATGAGACCACCGGCCGCGCCACCTCTATTACTAGGGTGAACGAAATTTACCGACCCGCGGCGATGGAAACTTCCGAGCCCTCGGAAGCCGCGCTGGCGTAGCGCCTACTCGTCAGCGTCGTCGCCGGTCTCGGTCTCGGCGTTTTCCGCCTCGGCGTCATCTTCCGGATTGGAGAAGCGGCGTTTGCGGCGGCCGATCGGGAGAGGCGAAAGCGTCATGGTGATGTTTCGGCCGGCTGCCTTCGGCTCCATCTCCACCTGTGCCATGGTGGCGAGATCGTCGCGCACCTTATACATGAGCTGCATCCCGAATTCCTGATGGGCCATCTCGCGGCCGCGGAATTGGAGCTGCACGCGGACTTTGTTCCCCTTGTCGAGGAAGGTCTCGCTGTGACGCAACTTCGTCACGTAATCGTGCTCATCGATGTTCACGCGGAACTTCACTTCCTTCAGCTTCGTGCCGGAGGACTTGCGTTCCTTTTCCTGCTTCGAGAGGTCGTAACGGAACTTCCCGAAGTCGACGATCTTGCAGACGGGCGGGTTTGCCGTCGGTGCGACCTCGACGAGGTCGAGACCGACAGTTTGCGCACGCCGGAGCGCATCGGACAGCTTCATCACGCCGAGCTGCTCGCCGCTTGCGCCCACGATGACCCGGACTTCGCGAGCGCGAATCCGGCCGTTTACACGAATTTGATTTTGCAGTTTAGCTAGTTCCTAACCGGCGAATGGGAGTGAGCGCTTCGCCGTTTTTTACTTCTCGCAATCTTTCGGCGTGGGGGACGCCTGCACCGAACACTCCTGCCTCGCCGCGGCTGCGATCACCGGGGCGACAGATCGGTGTCCTGCACCAATCGAGGGGCAGTTGAGTGCAACATGGCTGCCGAGGCAAGGCGAAACCTTTGCCATCCTACGGGAAACGCTGGCAAACCTGTTGCCGAGCCCGCTTAGACCGCCGGCGGCCCGCCGAACTGTGCTTCGTAGCTCTCGTAAAACGCGATGTCGTCGAGCATCGCGTCGAGCGCGGCCGCGATCGGCTCGATTCTGGCGAAGCCGGAAAAAATAGCGCGATCCCCGATGTCGCTTTGCACGACGAAGGTCGGGCGCTGCGTCACCTGCATGGCGTGGAACTCAGCCGTCGTCGCGCGGACGCGCGCTTCGATCTCGGGCGCGGTGGCGCGTTCATGCAGCCGTTGCGGGTCGAGGCCGAGTGCCTGTGCCACAATCTTCACCGCCGTCGCAAGCTCGCCCGTCTGCACATTTTCCCGGATAGTGGCGTGAGCGAGCGCCAGCCAGGCGCGGTCGTCCTTCACTCCAAACTCGCGAGCGGCTTCGGCGACGAGATTCGGCGCGAGACACTCCTGGATATCGGGCTGAAACCAGCCGGGCTGGAGCGCAAAGCGCGCCCGCATCATCAGCCCGCTCCGATGGTAAAACCACTCCGCTTGCGCGCGGCTTTTCGGAAACCCGCTCGCGTCCATCAACGCCACCTTCCACTCAAAATCGACCCGGCCGGCGTAGCGCTCCTGCAGCTGCGCCCACATCGGCGCCGCCCAGTAACACCACGACGAGATAACTTCGAGATAGTTCGTGACCCGGATGCGCATGACCGGAAGGTTGGCAAAATCAGCGCCCGGCGAAAAGCGCGATCACGCTCCTGCCGCGCGCCGACAACGTGCGATGTTGCGCGCGCGTGCCGGATCTGAACGACCTCTTCTTCTTTCTCGCCATCGTCTCGCCGCTCGTCGTGCTCGGCCGCACCTGGCGCCGCGGCGCCTTCCATCGCGGCTGGCAGCTCGCCTCGCTCGCGGTCCTCATCGTCACCGGGCTGGCGTGGGTGATCGTGCCGCGCCACGCTGGTTTTGTCGGCGGCGGCGCGTGGGTCCTGCTGCTTTTCCTGCCGTCGTTTCTTTTTCGTAAAGGGGCCGACCTCGCGGCGCAGCAACGCTTCGTCGCGGCGGGCAGAGTTCTCAGCCTGCTCGTGCCGTTGCATCCATCGCGCACGCTGCGCGCACAGGCTCGGCTTTTTCGCGCGCTCGGTTGTGCGCAAGACGGCGACCGGCCCGGCGCGCTCGCGCAGCTTAAACAGCTCACGCCCGGCGCCTCGCAAGTCAGCCGCCAGGCCGAAGCGCAAGGCTACCGCATCACTGGTCAATGGAACGAACTGCTCGCCTGGTGCGAGCGCCATTTGCCGCGCGTTGGCGTGGGTGAGGATCCGGCGCTGCTCCCGCTTTGCCTGCGCGCGCTCGGCGAGACCGGCCACCGCGACGAGCTCGTCCTACAGTTTGCCGGGCGCGCCCCGATGCTCCTGGCTGCGCCGCAACATCAGCCGGTCTTCGCGACTAGCCTCGCCCTCGTCTTCGCCTTCTGCGGGCGCACGCCAGCACTCGCTAGGCTCTTCGAAACGGAGGCGCTCCATTTCTCGGACGACGCGAAGGAATTCTGGATCGCGACGAGCGAGGCGGCTGCCGGCGAAACCGCCGCCAGCCGCACCCGCCTCGAGCGGCTTCGCCAAAACACCGGCGATGGATTGCTCCGCGCCGATGCCGCGGAACGGCTCGCCCGCCGCGGTCTGCTTCCTCCCCTTCCCCTCAATCCGTCGAGCAGCGCGACGATCGCTCGCCTCGAACGAGACGTGATGGATTCACATCGCCCGGTCGAGCCGTCGCGCTCGCGCCGCGCCACTCCGGCCGTCCTCGGCCTGATCGTGCTCAACGTGCTCATGTTCCTCGTCGAGATCCGTTTCGGTGGCTCGACGAACAGCTTCACCTTGCACTCGTTAGGCGCGCTCGAGCCAGTCGCGGTGCTCGTCGGCGGGCAGTATTGGCGGATGGTCGCGGCCCTCTTCCTCCACTACGGGCCGCTTCATTTGCTCGTGAATCTCTACGCGCTCTTCGTTCTCGGCCCGTCGCTTGAGCACTGGATCGGCAGTCTTCGCTTCACCCTCGCTTATTTTATTTCGGGAATCGGGTCCTCCGCCGGCGTGCTCCTGCTTTGGCGTTACGGCCTCACGCAGGCCGATCTGCTCGTCGGCGCCTCGGGTTCGGTCATGGGAATTGTCGGTGCGTGGGCCGGGGTGCTGATCGGCCATCGGCATGCGCCGCAGGCGCGGCGGCGGTTGCTGAACATCGCGCTGATCGTCGGACTCCAGACCGCTTTCGATTTCTACACGCCGCAGGTCAGTATGGCCGCGCATCTGAGCGGTTTCGTGAGTGGCTTTTTGCTCGGCCTCTTCCTCCAGCCGCGAAGTCTAGACGCGGACGAATTCGTCGAGCGCGGCGCCCAGCCGCTCAAGCCCGGCGCGTAATTCCTCCGTCGCTCCGCCGACGCCAAGACGGAAGTGGCGCGGCAGTTCAAAGAACCGGCCCGGCACGACGCTCGTTTCGAATTTGTCGCGCAGGAGAGCGAAGAACCGCGCCGGATCACCACTCGTTAGGCGCGGGAAGAAGACGGAGCCGCCGGGCGGGCGAAAGCACTCAAGATCTGGTCGCCCATTGAGGAACGCTTCGACCAGCGGACGGTTAGCCGCCAACAACACGCGGGCCCGCTCGCGGAACTGCGGCAGATGCTCGAAGGCAGCGACCGCGAGCTGTTCCGGCACGTGCGGCAGCGTGGCAGCGAAGAGATCGTTCAGCCGCCAAATACGATGCGCCAGCTCGGGCGCCGCGACGATCCAGCCGCAGCGCAGCCCGCTGAAGCCATGGAGCTTGGTTAGGCTGTTCGTGACCACGAACGGATTTTCGCCGCCCAGTTTTTCACCGATTCCGAAGGCGAACGGCGCGTCCGGGTCGAAGAGCATCTCGAGGTAAACTTCATCGACAAGGACGCGCGCGCCGACTGCTTGCGCCCGCGCACCGATCGCCTGCAGCGTTTCCGCCGGGAGCAACGCGCCGCTTGGGTTATGCAGATTGGTCAGGACCACGAGGCGCGTCTGCGACGTGATCGCATCGACGACGCCGTCGAGGTCGAAGTCATTCTCGAAGGGCCGCGCGATCCGCTTGATCCGCGCGCCGAGATACTCCGCGACATCGAGGAGCGGACCGTAAGCCGGTTGTTCGATGAGCACTTCGTTGCCGGGCGCGAGGAGCGCGGCCAGCGCGAGATGGTTTGCCATCGAGGTGCCGGACGTGGTGACGATGCAATCGGGTGTCACACGGTTGTGCTGCGCGATGCGTTCGAGAAGCGGCGGATAACCGTAGCCGCCATGCGTGAGTTCAAGCTCCTCCAGGCGAACCGCCGGGAACTCCGCCATCGCCACATTCCGGATGCCGCTGGGCGCGAGATTAAAGCGCGCCTGCGAGCAGGTCTTCGCCCATTCCATGTAGGGAGAGTTCAGCTTCCCGGTAGTCATGCGTGGCGGCGCGAGCGCCAGAAAAAATAAATCGGTAAACCGGCCGCGGCGATGCCGAGCCCGATGAAAGAGCGCCGCGGATCGTGCGCGAATGTACTGATGACAATGAGCCCTTGAGCCGCGATGAAAAGCAGTGTGCTCCATGGATGGCCAGGGACGCGAAACGGCACGGTGCCCGGCTGCCGGCGGCGCAGCACGAAGAGACAAACCGCGGTGAGCGCGAAGAAAATCGAGTCCATCGCGACCACGTAGTTCACGACCTGCGCATAGCTGCCGGTGAGCGCGATCACGATCGCAAATACGCCCTGCAGCGCGATGGCCGCGATCGGCACGCGCGTTTGCGGGTGGACCCACGCGACGCTGCGGAAAAAGAGGCGATCATCCGCCATCGCGAAGTAAACACGCGGCGCGGTCAGCATTGACTGGGCAAGAAAGCCGAAGGCGGAAAAGACGATCCCCGCTGCGATGACACGGCCGCCGACGGGCCCGAAGACGCTGCGCATAATCGCGGAGGCAGGCGTGCTGGTTTGCGCGAGCCCGGCGGTTCCGAGGCCCACGAGGTAGGCGATGTTGACCGCGGTGTAGACCGCGATGACTCCGAGCACGCCGAAGATGAGCGCGCGCGGCAGCGTGGTGCGCGCATCGCGCACTTCGCCGGCGAGAAAACTCGTCGTCTGCCAGCCGCCGTAAGCGAAGAGAATCGGCGTCATCGCGGAGCCAAAGGCGAGGAGATGTGCGGGCTCGTGTTTTGTAAAAAGCGCGGCCGCGGCGGGCGGAACGAAGAAGCTGCACACGATCACAGCGGCGAGCGCCGCGACGGCCGTGAGAGTGGCGAGCGATTGCACGCGGCTGCCCGCGCGGACACCGAGACAATTGATCAGCGTGAGGATGGCGAGCGCCGCGACCGCGACGACGGCATCGGCCAGCAGCCAGTGTGTCACCTCGAGAAAGTAACGCGCGAACGTGA
>JBKJKL010000341.1:0-4505 GCA_046597485.1 Chthoniobacterales bacterium | reverse complement strand
CGCTGGCGACGAGGGGCGTCGATACCTTCAACTTCCCGAGCATGGTGGCGCCTTTCATGGCAAAGAAGCGCTTCGAATTGTCCTCGTCGTGCGCCGCGCTCGGGTCGAGCAAGGCGCGCATCTCGTCGACAAATTTATCCCGCGCCGCCGGATCGGTTTCGAGTTTTGCAATCTGCGACTTGGCCGCCTTGATTCGCCGGGCCGCTTTCCCATCGAACATCTCCGCGATGAGATCGAGCTTGGCCTTGATCGTCGCCTCAGCTGCGGCCGAACTGTTCGCGAGACCCGCGCTGCCGCCGGCTGCATTTTGCTCCGCGACGGCGGCGTCGACCACGTCGGTGAATCGCTTCGAGGGCCAGATCACGCCGAGGATGGCGAGCTTCTTGGCCGCGAGTTGGTCCGGCGCGACTTTGGCGAAGTTGGTGAACAGCTCGGCGTAGAGTTCCTCCGCCTGTGCCTCGTTATTATTCCAGCCGTGCGAGACGACGATGAGATCAGTCGCGCCCGCCGGCAGCTTCACTTCGTTCGCGTTGAGCAGACCGCCATTCTTATCGAAACGAGCGGCCACGTAGGGAATGCCTGCGATCCGGTTCATGATGATTCCTCCTGGTTAGATCGACTGGATGGCGCGCATGAGATCGACCAGGCCCGCGCCTTGGAAATAGCGATCGCGGTTCAAGTCGGTCGCAGTCGAGCAGAAGATCGTTTTCACTTTCTCGGGGAAGCCGATGAACTCCCGCCGCACGGAAAGGAAGGCCGCGATCACGCCGCTGACGTGAGGCGCGGCCATGCTCGTGCCGCTGTCCTCGACGTATTCGCAGGGCTGCCCTTCCGCTTTGTCCTCGCGCAGCTTTCCGGTAGCACAGGAGAGAATTTTTTCGCCCGGCGCCACGAGGTCCGGCTTCATCCGCCCGTCGCCGGTCGGTCCTTTCGAGGAGAAATACGAGACGCCGTAGACGTGCGGCATTTCGCGATGGGTCGAGCCGACCGTGATCGCGAGATCAGCGTTGCCAGGATCGTTTATCGTCACCGCCATCCCTGCATAAGTAGTGCGCTGTTGCGCGGCGAGCGCGCCATAGCCGGTGTTGCCCGCCGCCACGACCACGACCACGCCGGAGCGCGCCAGCCGGTCGATCTCCACGCAGAGCGGACTCTGCCCGCAGGCGAACCACTCCGGATCGAAGTCGTAGCCGAGGCTGATGTTCACGCCGTGGATCAGGATGCGGCGACCGTGGCCGTTCTTTTCCTGGATGTGCGCGAGGGCTGCGATCAGGTTGCTCACCTCCCCTTCGCCGTCGTCGTCCAAGACTTTCAGGCTGACGAGTCGGCAGCGCGGCGCCATCCCGCGCACCGTGTCCAGAACCATCTCGCGTGTCTCGACTGTGCTCTGTCCGCCTTCTTCAAAGCCGCGCACCGAGCGCGTCAGGGCGCGCATTTGTTTCGCGCGCACCTTCGTTCCATCGGACACCTGTTCGCCGCCGATGAGGCCGGCGACGTGGGTGCCGTGACCGAAGCGATCGATGAGCGCGCCATTGCCCCCGCGCGGCACCTTCGGCGTCTCGGTAAAATCAGCGTGCAGCGTCGACGCGGGATCGACATTTCCATGTCGCATGAAATGCGGATGTTTCGCGTCGATCCCGGAGTCCATCACCGCCCAGGCGATGTCGGTGCCGAAGGCGCCAAAGGAAGTCTGCGCCGCATCGGCTTTCACCGTCGCGAGCGACTTCGTGATGCAGGGGCGAATCTTGAAATCGGGCCAAATGCGATACAGGGCACGGAAGCGATAGGTGCTCTTGCCCGCGTCTGCTTCGATCACACGCTTGCCGCGATCCTTCTGCTGGCCGGCGGTGCCGGTCAGTTTCGCGTTCGCCTTGCTCGTCGCGTATTCCTGCGCGCGCTTCTCCGCGGAGGTGACATCCAGTCGGACGAGTTCCCGGATCACG
Source organism: Chthoniobacterales bacterium (assembly GCA_046597485.1). Taxonomy (GTDB): domain Bacteria; phylum Verrucomicrobiota; class Verrucomicrobiia; order Chthoniobacterales; family UBA10450; genus JACCTI01. Next base: position 2,562 of record JBKJKL010000341.1, on the reverse strand, counting down.
CGTCCGTCCAGTCGCGCGAAGATGTATTGCTTGCTCAGGTCCGACTTCGCCCGGACTCCCTGCGCACGGGCTCGCGCAGCCTTCGTGCGCAGCGCGGTTTTGATTGATTCAAGGATGCATTCCCGCGCTGCTTCGCGTCCTGCCGGATAGTCGAGATTGAGGTCGATGATCACCGCATGAATCGCCCGCTCGTCCTCCCGAATCTGCTCGAGAAGCGGGATCGCGATCACACTGCGATCCAAGACGTTTGGATCGAACCGGCGGAAGCCCTCCGCATTTTCCGCTTTGCGTTTCGGGGACGCCATAGACGCGGGCCGGTCGGGCCCTCCCGCGCAGTAGCGCAAATCCGCCGCGCAGCGTCAAGCCGCCGCTGTCATGGCGCGCGCCGCTGCTGCCCGCCCCGCACGCGTGCCGGTCGAGAAGCAGCCTTGCAGCAGGTAACCGCCGGTCGGCGCCTCCCAGTCGATCATCTCACCGGCTACGAAGACGCCCGGCAACTTCCGGAGCATGAGCTGCGCATCGAGCTCGGACCACTGGATGCCGCCGGCGGAGGAAATCGCTTCCGCGATCGGACGCGGCGTGCGCAGGCGCAACGGAAACGCCTTCACTCGCCTAACGAGTCCAGCGACGTCATGCAAGTCGTCCGGGGCAAAGGCGCGCAGGAGCGCGGTCGCGGCCGGGCTGAGCTTCAAGGTGCGCGGCCAATCGGCCAGCGGCGCACCACTCGTTAGGCGAATGGTCAACGCTTCAGCGGTGAGCTGCGGTTTGAGGTCGATCAATATCTGCGGCTCGGCCTGTGCGCGCAGGACCGGGCCCAGCCGGTAAACCGCGCCGCCCTCGATTCCGTAGCGGGTAATCAGGAGTTCGCCGGAGACGTGCTCGTCGCCCGCGCTCACGGTCAGGTTCTTGAGCGGCAATCCCTCCGCGATGGTGAGGAACCCATCCGGCCAGTCGACTTCCCAGCCGCAGTTCGCCGGCGCCCACGGCGCAATCGCGATCCCCCGCGGCTCCAGCAGCTGCGGCCAGGTGCCGTCGGAGCCGGTCTCCGGCCACGATGCGCCGCCGAGCGCGAGGACGAGACTGCGCGCCGTGAAAGCAACCGGTTGTTCGCCGCGCACAAACTCCGCCCGCCCCTCGCCCACCGCGGTCAGGCGCAATTCCATTTCCATCCGCACGCCAGCGGCGCGGAGGCGCTGCACCCACGCGCGCAGGAGGATGGCCGCCTTCTGCCCGCGCGGGAAAACGCGGCCGCTCGTGCCGACGTAGGTCCCGGTTCCGAGTTGATCCGCCCAGGCACGCAAGTCGTCCGGGCTGAACTCAGCGAGCAGATCGCGCCAGCGCTCCTCTTCCGCGCCGTAGCGCTGCGGGAAGTTTTCCGCCGGCTCGCTGTGCGTAAGGTTCAAGCCACCGCGGCCGGCGACGAGAAATTTCTTCCCGACCGCCGATTGCGCATCACAAAGGATGACCCGTGCGCCGGCGGCACTCGCCACCTCGGCCGCCCGCATCCCAGCCGGCCCGCCACCGATGACGAGCACGTCGCAATCCATGCACCTCTGCTACAGGGGCGTCTTCACTCCGCAAGCGCGCAAAGCGCACCAGCCGCGCAGCGCCTCGAAGGTGGTGAAGATGGCCGCGAGCACGAGCGCGACTGCGAGCCACGGCACATCGCGATGCAAAACCCACGCGCCGACCAGGAGAGCGAGTGAGATGGCGGCGCGCGCGGCGCGGCCGGGGCCATTGATGTTCGGGGCGAAAATTCGTTTCATCGCGGAGTGATACGTAGTGTGGAGATGCTTTCGACGCATCTCTGCGGCAGATTTCGCGAGTGAACCCAGAGACCGCGCGCCCGGCGATCATCCATCTCGATATGGACTGTTTCTACGCTGCGATCGAAGTGCGCGACCGCCCCGAGCTGGCCGGACAACCGGTCGGCGTCGGCGGCCGCAGCCGGCGCGGCGTGCTGACTACCTGTAACTACGAGGCGCGGAAGTTCGGCGTCCGCTCCGCCATGCCCGCCTTCATGGCGCTGCAACGCTGCCCGCACCTCATCCTGGTCCCAACGCGGTTCGAGGTTTACCGGCGCGATTCAGCCACCATCCGCGCCATCCTCCATCGCTTCACGCCGCTCGTAGAACCGCTCTCGCTCGATGAGGCCTACCTCGACGTGACCGCTCATCCCGGCGCGCCCGGGCCGCTCGCGCAGGTCATCCGCCAGCTCATCTTCCGGAAGACGAAACTGACCGCCTCGGCCGGGATCGGGCCGAACAAGTTGATCGCGAAAATTGCGAGCGACCTGAATAAGCCGAACGGCCAATGCGAAGTGGCGCCGGAGGATGTGCCGGAATTCATGTCCGAGCTGCCAGTGCGCAAGCTCTGGGGCATCGGCGAGGTAACAAACCTAAAGATGGAGAAGCTGGGGGTAAAGACCTGCGCCGATCTGCAGCGTTTTTCCCGCGCGCAGTTGAGCGATCAATTCGGCCGCTTCGGGCTCGAACTCTACGACCAATGCCGCGGGATCGATGACCGCGTCGTCCAACCGGACCGGGAGCGGAAGTCGCTCAG
>JBKJKL010000285.1:0-2542 GCA_046597485.1 Chthoniobacterales bacterium | reverse complement strand
CCGCGCAGCGTGCCAAACGAGCCGCCCTCCACGCTCGCACTTCCTGTCGGCGCGCCTTCGCCGCGGCGGGTAAAAATCTGGATAACACCGGCCAGCGCCCGCGGCCCGTAAAGCGTGCTCTGCGGTCCGCGCACCACTTCGATGCGGTCGATATTGTCGACCGTGAAGTCGCCAAAGTTAAAGGCGCCTTGCAGGCCTTGGTTAATCGGGATCCCGTCGAGCAGCACCTGGGTGTGCTCGCTGCGCAGCCCGCGCGTGAAGACCGAGGTAAGGCTGCCCGGCGCGCCGGACTGCACGACTGAGAGACCCGGCACTTCGCGCAGCGCATCCGCGACGCGCTGCACGTGCCGATGGTCAATTTCTTCCGCCGAAAGAACCGTCACGCTCGCCGGCGAGTCTTCCTCTTCGATCGGGAAACGCGTCGCGCTGACGACGATCGTTTCACTTTGCGTGACCGCGTCCTGCGCGCGGCAAATTGCCAGCGGCGTTGCCATCAATACGATGGCCGCGAGCGGGCTCCAGTAAGCTGAGCATTTCTGCATATTCGTCTCCTCTAATTGTGAGAGGCGGACGAACCGTTGTTGCGAGCAAAGGAGGCGGACCGCTCTCATTCTTCTTATTCTGCGAAGAAGTTTTTCCGCACGCGCACACGCGCGCACGAATGAGGTGGCACCGGACGAATATTCTGGCTCCTGGCTTCCGCCGGCCTCGCGGCCTGCACCTTCTTCCCGCCTTCACCGCCGGCTCGCGCCTGACGATTGGCCATGGGAAGTCGTATCCAGTTACAGCAGCGCAACTGCTCCCGGTTCACACGGGATTTCTCGCGCCGATCCACTGATCATGACTCGCAAAGAACTGGCGCAGAAGTAGACCCTTGCGATTGACGGCTCAAGCTATAATTAGATCGCGCCTCCACATGTCCGCTTCGTCTCCTAATCTTCTCGTCACCGGCGGCGCCGGCTTCATCGGCTCGAATCTGACGCTCGCTCTCCAGGAAAGATTTCCCGAGGCGCGGCTGACCGTGATCGACGATTTCCGATCGGGTGAGTTCAAGAACCTCGCCGGCTACCGTGGCGATTTCGTCGCGGCGGATCTCGCGCGGATGGATTGGCCGGCGCAATTCGGCGACGAGCGCTTCGACGGCATCTTCCACCTCGCCTCGATCACGGATACGACCGAGCACGATCAATTTCGCCAGACGCACGACAACGTCGAAAGCTTCCGCCGTTTGCTCCAATTCGCCCGCCCGAGCAAGACGCGGATCGTCTACGCGTCGTCCGCCGCCACCTACGGCAACGTCGCCTCTGCCTCGAGCGAGGCGACCCCGGCCGCGCCCTCGAACGTTTACGCTTTCTCGAAGGCGATCATGGATAACATCGCCCGCCGCGCCGCCGCGGAAGCGAAGGACTGGACGATCGTCGGCCTCCGCTTTTTCAACGTCTACGGGCCGCGCGAGGCGCATAAAGGCGTACCGGCCTCGATGGTCTATCACCTCTCCCGGCAGATGACCACGGGCCAGCGGCCGCGCATTTTCAAGCACGGCGAGCAGCTGCGCGATTTCGTTTACGTGAAGGACATCGTGCAGGGCTGCCTGCGCGCCTTTGAGGCGAATGAGAGCGGCATCTACAACCTCGGCTCCGGTCGCGCGCGCTCGTTCAACGAACTCGTCCAGATCCTGAACGGCTCGTTAGGGACGAAGCTCGAGCCCGAATACATCGAGAACCCGCACGCGCACTACCAGAACTTCACCCAGGCCGACCTGACGAACGCGCGCGCTGAGCTCGGCTACGAGCCGGAGTTTAGTTTTGAGGAAGGCGTCGCGGATTACATGCGCTGGCTCTATCCCGCCTGACCCAAGGAATGAAAGCCAAACGACGCTCCAAAAGCCCGGAAGAAATCAACGCCGAGCTCGCGGCCAAGAAAGGTCCGGTCTCGAAATTCATCGCGCAGAATTACCGGCACTTTAACGCCGCCGCCTTGCTCGATGCGGCCAAGGGGTATGAGCAGCACCTCGCAGCCGGTGGTAAAATGCTGATGACGCTGGCGGGTGCGATGTCGACTGCCGAACTTGGCATCTCTTTGGCGGAGATGATCCGGCGCGACAAGGTGCACCTGATCGTCTGCACCGGGGCGAACTTGGAAGAGGACATTTTCAATCTCGTCGCGCACGATCACTACGAGCGCGTGCCGCATTACCGGCAGCTCACGCCGCGGGACGAGGAGGAGCTGCTCTCGCGGCACATGAATCGCGTGACTGACACGTGCATCCCGGAGATGGAGGCGATGCGACGAATCGAGAAAGCGGTGCTCGAAGAATGGGTCGCGGCAGACCGCGCGGGCGAGCACTACTTCCCGCACGAGTTCATGTATAAGATTCTGCGCAGCGGGAAGCTGAAGAAGAGCTACCAGATCGACCCGAAAAATTCCTGGATGGTGGCGGCCTGCGAAAAGAACCTGCCGATCATCGTGCCCGGCTGGGAGGATGCCACGCTCGGGAACATGTATGCGGCGGCCGTGATCCGCGGTGACGTGAAGAACGTGC
>JBKJKL010000278.1:0-5419 GCA_046597485.1 Chthoniobacterales bacterium | reverse complement strand
AAACGCGCGGCAGTCGGGAGCGCCGCGAGTTCGAGCGGGGAGGGGAGCGGGAACGGCGTCGCGCGGCGTTGCGCGGGCAATTCTGGCGGGCGCAGATAAAGGCCGGCCGCGAGCGCGAGGAGAAACGCCACCGCAACGGCGATGATGAGGCCCGGATGTGCTGCGCCCTTGCTCGGGTGATAGTTCATCTCTACGGTCGGCGCGATGCGGATTCTGGTGACGGGTGGAGCAGGCTTTATCGGATCGCATCTCGTGGAGCGGCTGCTCGCGGACGGTCATGAAGTTTCGATTCTCGACGACTTCAATGACTTTTACGATCCGCGGGTGAAACGCGCGAATATCGCCGGCTTCGCGAAGGATATCCGGTTGAGCGAGATCGATCTACGCGATGCCGCGGCGGTGGCGGACCTCTTCAAACGGGAGCGGTTTGACGCAGTGGCGCATCTCGCTGCGCGCGCGGGAGTGCGGCCGTCCATCCAGGCGCCAGACCTTTATTACGAAACCAATCTGCGCGGGACCTTGAACGTGCTGGAAGCGGCGCGCGTGACTGCGGTCGAGCGGTTTATTTTTGCCTCCAGCTCGTCGGTCTACGGCGTGTCGAAGACGGTGCCGTTCTCCGAAGACCAGCATCTCACGCAGACGATCAGCCCATACGCGGCGACGAAGATTAGCGGCGAGTTCCTTTGCTCGACCTACTCGCATCTCTACCAGATGCGCATCATCGCCTTGCGCTTCTTCACCGTCTACGGCGCGCGGCAGCGGCCTGATCTGGCGATCCACCAGTTCACCCGTCGCATTCATCGCGGCGAGCCGATCAACCAATTCGGCGACGGCACAACGCGGCGCGATTACACCTACATCGACGACATTATCCAGGGTGTGATGGCCGCGCTGCGTTACAACGGTGCGATGTGGGACATCTTCAACCTGGGCGAAAACCAAACCGTCGAGCTGCGCGAATTGATCGCGGCGATCGAGCGGTCGCTCGGCCGCAAAGCACAGATCAATCGCATGCCGGAGCAGCCGGGCGATGTGCCGATTACCTGCGCGGATATCAGCAAGGCGCAGCGGCTTTTGGGTTACAATCCGACCACGCCGCTGAGCGCTGGATTGCCCAAGTTTGTCGAGTGGTTTCGGGCGACGCAGGCGGACTAACGAGCGCTTGCGCCAGAGCATCACATCCCCCATAGTTTCCGCCAGATGTCAGGGGTGTTCCGAACACCTTGGCTTCCGCTCTTTCACGGCAAATTTGGTTCTGGGAATTTTCATGCGCGCTATCGCATCTCCGCCCGTTCGCCGATTGACTCACGCGGTGCGCCTTCCTCGGATTCGCCTGTCATCTCCGGCGGCGGAGTTTCCGCCAGCCATCCAAGCGCGACTGACCCGAGGGGAATCGCGGGCTGCAGACCGGGCATCTACCGATGCGCTCTGCCCATACATCCATTCAACTGAGCATCCATATGGCAACTCAATCATCCGGGAGACCACGGCGTTCGCGCGGCGGTCGCGCCCGCAAAGGGGGCGGCGATCGTCCCTATCGGCAACCAGCAACTCCCAAGGCGCCAGTCAAACTGACCCTTTGGGAAAAGATCGTCGGCTTCTTTAGCGGCAACGCGAAATCCGCTCCGCCGCGCTATGAGCCGTCGCGCTCGAACGGTTCGCAGCCCCGCGGCGAATCCTCCAGCACGCGCAGCAGCTCCAGCAACACGCCACGCAAGTTGGAGCAGGTCGAGGTCAGCTCACCCCGTCTCTACGTCGGCAACCTCTCCTTCGAGGCGACTGAGTCCGACTTGTTCGAGCTCTTCAACGGCGTCGGCAAAGTGCAGAATGCGGAGGTCGTGACCTACAAGCACAACCAGCGTTCGAAGGGTTTCGCCTTCGTGCAGATGCAGAGCGTGGACGAAGCGCGCCGTGCGGTCACTGAACTGCACGACAAGGAATTCCTCGGCCGCAAGCTCCTCGTGAGCGGGGCGAAGTCGAGCGATCGCGCCACCGACGACGAATAAGGTAGCAGTTTCTTTCCAAGACGGGAGACGGGTGGCATCAGGCTGTCCGTCTCCCGTTTTCTTTTTCGGCGTGACTCCAGCCGACGCGCTGCCGAAGAGTGACCGAGTTCGCTAACCCGCGCCCACGCGATTTTGGACGGCACTTTTTTCATCGTTGGCCCGACCGCGGTCGGTAAATCCGAGCTCGCGGCCGAAGTCGCGGTGGCGGTCAACGCGGAGATCGTGAGCGCGGACGCGTTCCAGATTTATCGCGGGCTCGAGCTGCTGACCGCGAAGCCGTCGGCGGAGCTCTTGCAGATGGTGCCGCATTATCTCATCGGCTCCGTGTCGCTCAGCGAGGAGATGAACGCGGAACGTTTCCGCGCGGCGGCAGAGAGCGCGCTTGTTTCGATTCGGGCTCGTGGCAAACCGGCGCTCGTGGTCGGCGGCAGCGGTTTGTATGTGCGCGCGCTGACCGATGGATTGTCGCCGCTCCCGCCGGGCGATCCCGCACTGCGCGCGCGGCTCGAGGAATGCAGCGAGTGCGAGTTGTTCATCCGCCTCGCGCACCGCGATCCGGCCACCGCCGCGACAATCGACCGCGAGAACAAACGTCGGCTCGTTCGCGCGCTCGAGATCTGCCTCCTCACCGGGCGTCCGGTTTCGGACTTGCGGCAGGCCGCGGCGCAGCGGGACGTCGCTGGCGTGCTGCTTTTTCGCGAGCGCGAGGAATTGAACGAGCGCATCAACCAGCGCGTGGAAGCAATGTTCGCGATGGGCGTGCTCGACGAAGTCCGTGCGAGCGGCGCGACGAGCGAAACTGCCGCGAAGACGCTGGGCCTCGCGCAGATTCGCGCGCTGATCGCCGGCCGGCTTTCAGAAGCGGAATGCATCGCGCAAATCCAGCAGGCGACGCGGCGTTATGCGAAACGGCAATTGACCTGGTTTCGCCATCAAAGTACTTTTGAGGCGTTGAATCTCACCGGTAAGCGGTTGGCGGAAAGCGTGGCTTCGATCACGCAAATGATTCGCCGCTCCCGCGTCATCGCGAATGTTTGAGATTCAAGCGAAGCACCGGCCGGAACGCGCGCTCCTTGTCGGCCTCGAGCAGGAAGGGACCAACAAATGGGACCTGGCTGACTCGCTCGCGGAGTTGAGGGAACTGGCCAGCTCGGCCGGCGCGCAGGTTGTCGATACCGTCACGCAGAAGCTGCATTCGCCGACCGCGCCCTACTACATCGGCAAAGGAAAAGCGGAGTCGATCAAGCAATCCTTTCAGGACCAGCAGGTCACGAGCGTGATCTTCGATAACGAGCTCTCGCCCGCGCAGGGCCGCAACCTCGAGCATCTCTTTAACCGCAAGGTGCTCGACCGGACCCAGCTCATCCTCGACATCTTCGCGCAGCGCGCGCGCAGCCGGGAAGGCCGCCTCCAGATCGAGCTCGCGCAGCTCCAATATCTCCTCCCGCGCCTGACGCGGATGTGGACGCATCTCTCGCGGCAGTCGGGTGGAATCGGCACCCGCGGCCCTGGCGAAACGCAGCTCGAAGTGGATCGGCGGCGGGTGCAAGAACGGATCGCCCGGCTTGAGCGCGAACTCGTCACCGTGCGCAAAGTCCGCACCACGCAGCGTGAGGGACGGCGGCGCCACCAATGGCCGGTCGCGGCGGTTGTCGGCTACACCAATGCTGGCAAATCCACTTTGTTGAACTTGCTCACGGGCGCGGCTGTCCTCGCCGAAAACCGCCTCTTCGCCACGCTCGATCCGACGACGCGCAGCATCACTTTGCCGAACCGACAGCGCATGCTCCTGACCGATACGGTCGGCTTTTTGCGGAAGCTGCCCCACCAGTTGATCGAGTCGTTCAAGGCGACGCTCGAGGAAGTGAGCGAAGCCGACCTCCTCATCCACGTCGTCGACCTGAGCCATCCGCGAGTGGACGAGCACATCGAAGCGGTTAACGAGGTGGTGAAGGACCTCGGCGCCTTCGGCAAGGAGACGCTGATGGTCTTCAATAAGATCGACGCCGCGAGCCGCGAGGCGGTCGCGGCCTATGAGGCGCGCTACCCGAAGAGTGTCTCCATCTCCGCCCGCACCGGCGAAGGAGTGAGCGCGCTCGTCCACGCGCTGGAGCGGGATGTGACTTCGTGGCGGCTGAACCGGCGGTTCGTCCTGCCGCTGCGCGAGTCCGCTTTGATCGCGGAGATTCATCGCGTCGGCCACGTTCTCGAAGGACGCTACGAGGGCGAGACGGCTGTGATCGTCGCGCACGTCCCGCCGCAGCTCGAGCAAAAGCTCCGGGCCTACGCGGCGCAGTAACGGAGGCCTGGCTCCTCTTCCGCATGCCGACCGACACCACCGCCAATCCACGCCGTCATCACTCTCTTCCCGCCCGGAAGCGGGCCTGGCAGCAACGCGTCAACGCCCGGCTCGGACTCGATCGCATGCCAGTGGTGCGGAAGGTGGTTTACTCGGTGATGGGCGTTACGGTTCTGCTTATCGGCATCGTTATGATCGTGTTGCCGGGGCCGGCCATCATCGTCATCCCGCTTGGGTTCGCCATCCTCGCGAGCGAGTTTGCCTGGGCGCGGCGAATCATTCGGCGCGGCCGCGTTTTTGTGGGACGGCGGGTTAGGAAAAAGAATACGCCGAAGCACTGATGACTACGCGCGAACGAGTCGCGGAGTTGATCGCGGTCTTCCCGAAAGTTTATCCGGACGCGCATTGCGAGTTGGATTTTCAGAATCCGCTCCAACTCCTGATCGCGACCATTCTTTCCGCGCAATGCACCGACAAGCGGGTCAATCTCGTGACCCCGAAGTTGTTCGAGCGCTATCGCTCCGCGAGCGAGTTCGCGCAGGCTTCGCCTGATGAGTTGGAATCGATGGTCAAGTCGACCGGCTTCTTCCGGAGCAAAGCAAAGAGCATTCGGAACGCGAGCGCCGCGATTGTGGAAAGGCACCGCGGCAAAGTGCCCAACTCCATGGAAGCGCTCTACGCGCTGCCCGGTGTCGGCCGCAAGACGGCGAACGTGGTCCTCGGCAATGCCTTCAGCAAAGACGAGGGCGTGGTTGTCGACACGCACGTCGCGCGTTTGTCGGAACGCCTCCGCCTAACGAAACAAACCGATCCGGAGAAAATCGAGACCGACCTGATGAAGCTAGTCCCGCGGCCGCACTGGACGATGTGGAGCCACTGGCTCATCTGGCACGGGCGGCGGCGCTGCTACGCGCGGAAGCCCGACTGCCACCAGTGCGAAGTGTTTCATCTTTGCCCGAGCGGCAAGGTTTTCATCCGAAACGGCGAAGCCCGTCCGGCGCCAGACGCCGCGTAACGGCGCTTATGATTGCTGCTTTGAAGGCGCCTACACCCACCAGCCTCCATTTAGACCTCGACCACGCCTGGCCGGAGGGCGCGGCCAATCTCAAGACGC
>JBKJKL010000210.1:0-6559 GCA_046597485.1 Chthoniobacterales bacterium | reverse complement strand
TCGAGTTCGCGATGACTTTGCCGGCGGACAGGCGCTCGGCTTGGCCGGTGCCGATGGTCCTCGCGGAAGCGCAGGCACAGACGAAAGACTGGGGCGGCCTCGAGAAAGCGACGCGCGCGGCGAACTGGGGCGATTACAACTTCATGCGCCGCGCCTATCTGGCGCGGGCATCGCGCGCGGCGGGCAACGACGTCGCGGCCGAGGGCGAGCTGGTCGCAGCGCAGCGCGAGGCGGCTTCTTCGCCGCAAATGATCTCGATGCTGACCGAGGCGCTCCAGGAATGGGGCTGGCAGGAGCAGGCGGTCGAGATGCTTTGGACGCTGGCGAAAAATCCGGAGACGGGGCGCACGGCGCTGCGCTCGCTCTATCAATACTACGCCAGCCGCGGCGACACCCCAGGGCTCTACCGCACGCTCACGCGCTTGGTGGAGGCGTCGCCCGATGACGCCGTCCTGCAGAACAATCTCGCGCAGGTCTCCCTGCTCATCGGCGCCGATGTGGAACGGGCTCGCAAGTTAGCCGCTGAAGTGAGCGCGAAGGATCCGACTAACGGCCCTTTTCGTTCAACCTACGCCTTCGCCCTCTTCACCAATGGGGAAGTGCAGCGCGCGCTCCAACTGATGGAGCAACTAAGCGCCGAGCAGCTGCGCGAACCATCAACCGCGGCCTACTACGGAATCCTCCTCGCAGCCACTGGCCAACACGAGAAAGCGCGGGAGTTTCTCCGGCTGGGTGCAGAGGCGCAGCTCCTCCCAGAGGAGAAAGCACTGCTCGCGAAAGCGGAGAGCAGCCTGCAATGACCGCCTAAAAAGCAACGGCCGCCCTCAGGGGCGGCCGTCCTTAACCAAACGACGAACCAACTACAGGACAGCTAAACTCTGGTCGCGGCCGCGCGGCGGCGGCGCAGGAAATGAGTGACCGCGACGGCGGCAATCAAGCCGACGATCGGGAAAAGCGCGCTCATCTCCGGAACCGGCGTGGCGGCAAACAGCACCGGGATAATCCGGCCGCTGTTCGCTGCGATGGAGACGAACTGGAATTGGCCAAACTGCGGAATGGCCACGAATTGATTGTCAAAGGCGAGGCCCGTCCAAGTGCCGGGCAGCTGGACGCCGAGAGTGCCGGCCGTGTTCGAACCGAAAAGGCGGAAGCCCTCTCCGTTCTGCATGCTCGAGGCAGCAATCATGCCGTTGAAGAAGCCTTGGCCGAGAATGGAGCGTAGATCGAGCTGGATGTAGTGCGGCACGGTGCCGTCTGGGTTCACGTTCAGCTCGTTCGAGGCCGTGTTGAAGAGGCCGAGGCCACGCTCGGTCGCACCCCCAAAGGGAGGTTCGTTCTTGAACATTAGCGTATGAAACGGATCGGGCCCGGAGGTGGCACGGTCGTAACCGGTCGCCCTAATGGTGAACCCAGAGCTGGTGAAGAGGAGCGATGGCGTTCCTGCGTTCTGCTGGAGATTGCCGGGGTTGAGATCCCAAACAACGGCCGAGAAAGTCGAGGCTGAAGTGACTGCAAGGATTCCAAGGGCAAGGAAGGCTTTGCCGAAAAGTGATTTGTTCATTGGTGAGAGAGCTGCGATCAACCGCGTTAATATTCCTCACAATTGAGTCGCATCGTCAATAAAATTCCCGTGCCATGCGGGCAATATTTCCCAGCGGATAACAAAACACCGGAGATGATTTCGTGGCGCCGGGAAGAACAGCCGTCCCACGCAGCCGAGATTCCACGACGGCGCGTTCCTCGGTTGCCAAGCGCTGGCAGCCGTGGCTTGGTAGCCGCCCCGTTGCCACCGTGACTATGCTTCTACCTGAGCTGAAAATTTTCAGCGGCTCGGCCAATCGCGAGCTCGCCCTGCGCATCTGCGATTCGATCGGCGCTCCGCTCGGCGCCGCAGTCATTTCGCAGTTTCCTGACGGCGAGACCTACGTCCGCTATGAGGAAAATATCCGCGGGCGCGACGTTTTCATTATCCAGCCGACCTGCCCGCCGACCAACCACCACCTGATGGAAATGCTCATCATGGTGGACGCGGCCCGACGGGCGAGCGCAGCCCGAATCACCGCGGTCATCCCATTTTTTGGCTACGCGCGGCAGGATCGCAAAGACAAGCCGCGGGTTCCGATAACGGCCAAGTTGGTCGCGAATCTACTCACCGCGGCGGGCGTGAATCGCGTCCTGACGATGGACCTGCACGCGCAGCAGGTGCAGGGCTTCTTTGATATCCCGGTCGATCATCTCTATTCGATGCCGGTTCTGATCAAATACCTGCGGACGATCCTTTCGCCGAACACGGTGGTCGTCACGCCCGACGTGGGCGGCATCAAGATGGCCTCCGCCTACTCGCACACCCTGGGCACCAACCTCGCCATCGTGGCGAAGCAGCGGAAGGGGCCGACCGAGACGAAAGCGCTCTATTTGATCGGCGATGTGGAAGGGCAGGATGTCCTGCTGGTCGACGATCTGACCGAGACGGCCGGCACGCTCACCTCCGCGGCGGCGCTTTGTATGGAGCGCGGCGCGCAAAAAGTCTACGCTGGCGTCTCGCACGCTGTGCTCGTGGACGTCGCCATTCAGCGGTTGCAAAACTCGCAGCTTGAGGAATTGATTACGACCAACAGCACGCCGGTTCGCCCGGTGGACGGATTTAAAACCACCGTGCTCTGCGTCGCCGAGTTGCTCGGCGAAGGCATCAAGCGGATTCACGACAACGAGTCGGTCTCGTCGCTGTTCAAGATCACGGATTAGAAGCTTACCATGGCCAAACAAGTCAAACTCACAGCGCAACGGCGGACCGCTCTCGGGCGTTCTGCGGTGCGGAAACTCAAAGCTATTGGCGTCGTGCCAGCTGTTATCTACGGCGCGAAGTCACAGCCCGAGCCCTTGCAGGTCTCAAAGCGTGAAATCTCGGCCATGCTCAGCCATGCCTCCGGCGAAAACATTCTCGTCGAACTCGAAATCGCCGGTGACGCTAACCGCCTCGCGATGGTGCAGGAAGTGCAGCACTCCCCGCTCGGCGGCGATGTCCTCCACGTTGATTTTCACGCTGTCTCGATGGACGAGATGGTCGAAGCCGATGTGCCGCTGGAACCGACTGGTATCGCCAATGGCGTGAAGAACTTTGGCGGCATTCTTGAGCAGAACCTCCGCAACCTTTCGATCGAATGTCTCCCGCGCGATCTGCCGGATGTCATCCGGGTGGACGTCTCCGAACTGAACGTCGGCGACGCGATCCACGTCCGCGACATCAAGCTGCCTGAGGGTGTGACTACTCGCGTGGCTCCGGACTTGACCGCCATCTCGGTGCTGGCACCGACCGTGGAGGAAGAGCCGTCGACCACTGCGCCGACTGCGCCGGAAGTAATCACGGAGAAGAAGACGGACGACGCCGCCGCGGGTGCGGCCGCGAAGGACAAGAAGTAGGCGCGGCCTGCTTCCTCCGCCGGAGCGATTTTGGCGACTGAGGCTGGACCGATCCGCCTGGTCGCGGGGCTGGGCAATCCCGGCCCGGAGTATGAGCGCACGCGCCACAATATTGGCTTTGCCGTGCTTGACCGCCTCGCTGCGGATGCTGGGCTCTCCTGGAAACGCGAGCAGAAGTGGGGCGCGTTTTACGCGAAGCTCGGCGACGCCTTTCTGGTCAAACCGATGACCTATATGAATCGCAGCGGCGTCCCGCTGGCGGCGGTCGCGCAGTTCTATAAGATCGAGCCCGCGGAGATGCTGATCGTGTTCGACGATCTCGATTTGCCGCTCGGCCGGCTTCGGATGCGGCTCGGCGGCGGCACCGGTGGGCACAACGGCATCGACTCGATCATCACCTCCCTCAGCACCGATCAGATCCCGCGTTTGCGCATCGGAATCGGCGCCGCGCCAGAGCGGGGAGCGGTCGATTACGTCCTCGGGCGCTTCTTCGAAGAAGAGACGGCGATGGTCGAAAAATCCGTGGTCCGCGCGACCGAAGCGGTGAAGTGGACGATTGACAAAGGCCTCCTTTCCGCGATGAACACGTTCAACAAAAATCCGGAAACATGAAGAACCGCTACGAAGCATTAATGGTCCTGAACGCCCAGGGCAAAGAGGACACCGTCAAGGACATCGTCGATCGTCTTGAGGGAGAATTTAACCGCGAAGGCGCCGACGTAGAGCAGGTGCAGAAGATGGACAAGCGGCAGTTCTCCTATCAGGCGGGCGAGCTCGACGCCGGCTACTACGTGAACTTCATCTTCCACGCCGACTCGCAGCTGATCACCAAGCTCCGCTCGAAGTTCAAACTCGACCCGGAAGTTTACCGTCAGCACTACCAGAAGCTCCGTCCGAAGACGGAAGCGCGCGCGACGAAAAAAGTCGCGGACGAGAAGTAAGTCGGTTACGTCTGGCGCATGGCCAGCTTTAATAAAGTCATCCTCGTCGGCAACCTGACTCGCGACCCCGAGGTGCGTTACACGCCCAAGGGGAGCGCGGTCTGCGACCTCGGTCTGGCCGTGAACCGGCAATACAGCCTCGAGGGCGGGGAGAAGCGCGAGGAAGTCACCTTTGTTGATGTGGTTCTCTGGGCGCGGCTCGCGGAAATCGCCGGCGAGTATTTGAAAAAGGGCCGCCCGGTTTTGATCGAAGGCCGCCTCCAGCTCGACAGCTGGGACGATAAGACGAGCGGCCAGAAACGGACCAAGCTCCGCGTTATCGGCGAGACGATGCAGCTCCTCGGCGGACGTCCCGGCAGCGGCGGTGGCGAAGCGGACGAAAGCGCGGGCAGCAGCAGCAACAGCGGTGGTGGTGGTGGCGGTTACTCAAAGCCGGCCAACCGCGGCAGCAGCGCGCCGCCTTCGCGTCCCGCGCCGTCCGAGCCGGACGACGACGAGATTCCATTTTAACGATCACTCGTTAGACCTGGCGTCGGCGCCGCAAGGTAGCGTATGAATTCCACGGAAGCGTGCCTCGCGCTCAACATGCTGCCGATGATGGGGCCGGTGCGGCTCCGCAAACTGCTCCAGATTTTCGAGACGCCGCAGGCAATCCTGGCAGCCCGCGGCGCGGCCTTGCGCGCAGTCGAAGGGATCGGCGCTGAGGTGGCCGACCAGATCACGAACTGGGAAAACCTCGTCGACCTCGGCGCGGAGCTGGATCGCATTCGCGAATTCGGCGCAGAGGTCATCACAGCTGAGTCTTCGCTGTATCCGCGCCAACTACGCGAGATCCATGCGCCACCGATTGTCCTCTACGTCTGGGGCGAGGTGACGGAGCGCGACCAGCATGCCATCGGCATCATCGGAGCGCGGCGCACCACCCATTACGGCACCGAGTCGGCGAAGAAGCTTTCCTATCAACTGGCCTACGCCGGCCTCACGGTGGTGAGTGGGATGGCACGCGGGATCGACACGGCCGCGCATCAAGGTGCGCTGGCCGCGAAAGGGCGCACCGTCGCGGTCATCGGCTCGGGGTTGCTTCATCTCTACCCGCCCGAGAACGCGGCGCTGGCGGAGAAGATCCGCGATGGCAACGGCGCGGTCGTCTCCGAGTTCTCGATGGAGGTGACGCCAGACCGGCAAACCTTCCCCATGCGGAACCGGATCATCAGCGGCTGGAGCCACGGCATCCTCGTGGTGGAAGCGGGCCTGAACAGCGGCGCACTGCTCACTTCCGCGCAGGCGCTGGAGCAAGGCCGGCTGGTCTACGCCGTGCCTGGCCACATTAACGCTCCCAGCGCGCAGGGTTCAAATCGCCTCATCCAGCAAGGGGCGAAGCTGGTCATGGACGCGTCCGATATTCTCGACGATCTCGACATCCTCCTGCCCGCGGCCCGGCCAATGCCGGAAGCTGCGGTGCGTCCGCTCCCAGCTCTGACCGACGAGGAACGGTGCGTCTACGAAGCCATCCGCGAGACCGAAACTTCCATCGACGACATCTCGGCCAAATCCAATTTGCCAAGCGGCAGCGTCTCTTCTACCCTCCTCCGCCTTGAGCTGAAACGGCTCGTCAAGCAGCTACCCGGGAAGTACTTCGTCAAGCTCGGATAGATTCGTCCACAACCTGCTTGTCACTTCGGTAAGGTCCTCTGTCTGATGTCGAAGTCGTTAATTATTGCTGAGAAGCCAAGCGTCGCCGCCGACATCGCGCGCGTGTTGGGCAAGGTTCCGAAAAAAGGAGACTTCTACGAGAACGAGCAATACGTCGTCGCCTCGGCCGTCGGCCATGTCGCGGAGCTCCTCATGCCAGAGGACATCGATAAGAAGAAGTATGGCTTCTGGCGCCTCGAAACGCTCCCGATCATCCCGGAGAAGTTCGAGCTGAAACCGAGCGAGAGTTCGAAGGACAAATTTAACACGCTGAAGAAGCTGATCGCGCGCAAGGACATCACCGAAGTGATCAACGCCTGCGACGCCGGCCGGGAAGGGGAGCTCATCTTCGCCTACCTCACCCAGCTGGCGAAGAACAAGCACCCGGTGAAGCGGCTCTGGCTGCAATCGATGACCCCGCAGGCCATCCGCGATGGTTTCGGTCGACTGCGCGAGGGCGCGGAGATGCAGGGCCTGGCCGATGCCGCGCGCTCGCGGAGCGAGAG
>JBKJKL010000196.1:0-3041 GCA_046597485.1 Chthoniobacterales bacterium | reverse complement strand
CTCGCGAAGCAGGCAGTGAAACTCCCCGGCTCTCCGCAGGCTAGGTCGCGGAGTCTCACGCTTACCTTCCCCCATGCCCGGCCCCGCTGAATTTGTCCAACGCACCGTCCACCAGCTTGAAGCCGGAGGGGCGGCGGTCTGGATCAAGCGCGGGCTCGCGCTCGCGGTCATTGCTGGCATCGCGCTCTTCTATTTCATCCACGAATTCCGCGGCCTCGCCACCTCGCAGGCGATGGACCAGGCCCAGATCGGGCGAAACATCGCAAACGGCGAAGGCTTCAAGACCGACTTTATCCGGCCGCTCGCGATCGGCCAGCTCCAGCGCGCGCACAAGGACGTGGCGCGCCGGATTTGGTACGATACCTACAACGCGCCCCTCCCGCCGCTGGTGAACGCGCTCGCACTCCGGCCGATCAAGTTCGCCTGGAAGATGACCCCGCAGGACGTGATTTATGCGGGCGACAAAATAATCGTCTTCGTCTCCGTCTGCTTCTTCCTCGCCTCGATCATCATTCTCTATTTCATCGCGCGGCGCCTCTTTGATGAACGGCTCGCGCTCCTCGGCTGCGCCCTGGTCCTGCTCTGCGACACGCTTTGGCAATACTCGCTCTCCGGCCTGCCGCAGATGCTCTTGCTCTTTCTCTTTAACGCGACCCTCTACGCGCTGCTCCGCGCGGTGCAGGCGCAATACGAAGGCGGCCGGGTGGGCACCTGGCTGATTGCGGTCGGCCTCGGTTTCGGCCTGCTCGCGCTCACGCACGCGCTCACGGTTTGGATGTTTGTCGCGGTGCTAATCTTCGGCGTTTTCTTTTTCCGGCCGCGTGGCTGGGCGGCGATTATCCTCCTCGGCACTTTCCTCCTTCTTTACGGGCCATGGCTGGCGCGGAGCTGGTATCTCACCGGCAATCCCGGCGGCGTTGCGATCTACTCATTCTTTGATCACATGGGCCACCCCGAAGCGGGGCATATGCGGCGTCTCGCGATCGATCTCCAGGACGTCGGGCCCGGCATGTTCAAAGGCAAGATCCTGACGAACTTGAACGCGCAGGTCGGCCGCCTCTTCGAGTTCATGGGCTGGAACGTGATCGCAGTCGTCTTCTTCGTCAGCCTCCTGCACCTTTTCCGTCGGCGCGAGACAGCCATCTTGCGCTGGATGATCATGGCGATGTGGGTAGGGGCGTTCCTCGGCATGCTCGTCTACGGCGTGACCGAGGAGCAGGGCGTGGCGGCGAACCAGCTCCACATTTTGTTCATCCCGGTCATGACCTGTTTCGGGCTGGCTTATCTCCTGGTGCAGTGGAATCGGCTGAACATCACGATGCAGCTCGCGCGGATCGGTTTCATCACCGGTCTCTTCCTCGTCGGCTCTTTCCAGATGATCTTCACCATGCTGCTGCCGACCCCGAAGGCGAGCGTGCGCTGGCCGCCCTACATCCCGCCATACATCTCGATCATTAATACCTGGATGAAGCCAAACGAGGTGATCGCCTCCGACATCCCGTGGGCTATTTCCTGGTATGCCGATCGCCGCTCGATGTGGCTGCCGGAGTCGGTCTCGATCTTTACGGAATTCCACGACTACGGCGTGGTCGGCGCGCCTTTGAACGGCCTTTATCTCACGCCGGTGAGCGGCAGCCAAAACACGCTGGGCGATATCCTCAAAGGCGAATACCGCGACTGGGCCGCGCTTATCTTACGCAGCGTCGACTTGCAGAAATTCAGCCTGAAATGGGCCACCCTGCTCGGGATGGAGGGCGAGTGCGTCTTCTTCGCCGATACCGACCGGCAGAAGCTCACCCAGCCCTGAGGAAGCGATGAGCGCGGCGTCTGATCGCGCGGTCTTCCGCCTGCGGGCTACGGCAGCCACCGCTGTCGCACAGCTCCGCACCCTTTGGTGGAAGCTGCTCGGGATGCGCCTTGGGCCCGGCACACTCCTGCCGCGCATTCGCGTCACTTGGCCGCATCAGGTCTCGTTAGGCGCGGGCTGCTCGCTGGAACGCGATCTCCATTTTAAATATGACGGCATCTGGGCGCCGGGACCCTCCATTGTCATTGGCGACCGCGTGTTTCTCGGTGCCGGTTGCGAGTTCAACATCTGCGCACGGCTTGAGATCGGCGCTGATTGCCTGATCGCCTCGGGCTGCAAATTCATCGACCACGACCACGGCGCGGAGTCGACCGAAGTGCCGATGAACCAGCAGGGCAACGGTCTGCGAGCCGGCATCGTTCTCGAAGAGGACGTCTGGCTGGGCGCAAACGTGATCGTCTTAAAAGGCGTCCGCCTCGGGCGCGGCGCGATCGTCGCGGCCGGCGCGGTTGTGAACCGCGATGTCGCGCCCTACGAAATCTGGGGCGGCGTCCCCGCGCGGAAAATCGGTTTACGAAATCCGTCGCGCACGGTTCAATCCCCCGGTGGCGCATCCTAACAAACTCTTCGGCACGGATGGCGTGCGCGGGATTGCGAACGTCGAGCCGGTCACGGCCGAGACGGCGTTGAAGCTGGGCCGAGCGGCAGCGCACGTCTTCACCCAGCTCAATCCCCGCACTCTGCCCGCGGGCACGCGGCCGAAAATTGTTCTCGGGAAGGACACGCGGCTGAGCGGCTACATGCTGGAGAACGCGCTCGTCGCCGGCATCACCTCACTCGGGGTAGATGTGCTCGTCATTGGCCCCCTCCCCACGCCGGGCGTGGCCTACATCACCCGCTCACTTCGCGCCGATGCTGGCATCGTCCTCTCTGCCTCGCACAACAGCTACGAGGATAACGGGATCAAATTCTTCCGGCACGACGGCTACAAGCTGGACGACCAGATCGAGCACGAGATCGAGCGTCTCGTCTTTAGCGGCGAGATCGATAGCGTTCGCCCGACCGCGGGCAAGATCGGTCGCGCCCGCCGAATCGACGACGCGCTTGGTCGCTATGTCGAGTTCGCGAAGGCAAGCTTCCCGCGCAACATGTCGCTCGAGAAAATGCGCATCGCGGTCGATGTCGCGAACGGCGCCGGTTACAAGTCGACGCCGTGCATCCTGCGCGAACTCGG
>JBKJKL010000105.1:0-3018 GCA_046597485.1 Chthoniobacterales bacterium | reverse complement strand
CTGCTTTTGAGCAGCGCCATCATGCAATCGGTAATCCCGGCCAACCGAAGCCAACTCGAAACGCTCGCTCACCACGTCAACTACGGCTTGTCTCTTTACGAGGGGACGCTCCGAATTACGCGGGTCACGAGCGCTGAGTTCGAACCCATTCTCCAGACTTTCGGGGATGACAATGAAGGGGTGAACGTATCGCGCAGCGCGCGGCAGGTCGCTTCGAATAAATTGCAGGCGGCCGATGAAGCGCTGACGAAGGGGCTACTGGATGGGCGCGCCGTGCTGACGGGCAGCTTCGGCCGGCGCTGGTCGAACATGTGGGCGCAGGCCGGCTGGATCCCATCTTCCACCGCGGTGCCGCCCGACCTGGGCAAGCGGCTGGGTCTGGCTCTAGGTCTCTCGAAGTTCCTGGGGAAGAATCCGGACTACGAGGTGGCGAAAGTCGGATTCACGGCAAAGGGGATCAAGGCGCTGCGCGATGCAGTGCTCCAGGCGCAGGACGAAACGGCGACGGCGACGAAGGACCTGAAGGCGACGACGGACCTGCTGGACGGTCTGCAGGAGACGGTCTCGGACATGATCCGCGACGTGATCGGCATCCTGAAGGTGACGCTGGCGAAGGACGATCCGCGCTGGCTGGAGTTTGGGTTGAACATCCCGGCGACGAATAATACGCCGGGCGCACCGCAGAACCTGAGGCTGAGCATGGATGGGGGCGGAAAGATCGTGGCGCAAAACGACCCGACGCCGCTGGCGACGCGCTATCGCTACCGGGGGATGGTGCTGGGGCGGGACGCGAAGTATCGCCTGATGGCGAGCTCGACGGAGCCGTTTGCACTCGTGAATGGTGTGCTGGCGGGCGAAACCGTGCAGGTCACCGTAGAGGCGGTGAACGGCGCGAGCCAGGGCAGGGCGAGCGAGCCGGTGGAATTCACGGTACCGCTGGTAGCAGCATCGGAGAAGACGGCGCCGGAAACGGTGGCATCAAATGGGCACAGCCCCGCCGCGCGCTCGAATGGCACGCGGGTAGCGGCGTTGCACGGCTAGGCCGTCGGCGGGCTCGCTCCGCGCGGAAGCGGGAGCGCCTACGCGACAAGGAATAAGGGCGCGCGTCGAGCATTGCGACGGGCGCGAAACTCGCTGATATTCCGCGCTCATGGTTGGCTGGGTTCTCAAGAAAATTCTCGGATCGAAAAATCAGCGCGAGGTCAAGCGGCTCCAGCCGCTCGTCCGGCGCATCAACGAGCTGGACGAACAATTCAAGTCCCTCTCGGACGATGAACTGCGCGCGAAGACGGCCGCCTGGCAGGCGGAGTTGAAAGCGATGGAGGACACCGAGGAGCGCTGGCGGCGCCTCGATGAGATCCTGCCGGAAGCCTTTGCGGTGGTGAAAAACGCCGCCCGCCGGCTGACGGAGCGCAAGGAGGAGTTCACCGTCTGCGACCAGCCGATGACGTGGGCGATGGTGCACTTCGATGTGCAGCTCATCGGCGGGATCACGTTGCATCGCGGGCGCATTTCGGAAATGGCGACCGGTGAAGGCAAGACGCTGGTCGCGACGCTCCCGCTCTACCTGAACGCGCTCTCCGGGCGCGGGGCGCATCTCGTGACGGTGAATGATTATCTGGCCCGCCGCGACGCGGAGTGGATGGGGCAGCTCTACACTTTCCTGGGCCTGACCTGGGGCGTCATCCAGCACGATCAGCCGCCGGATTTGCGGCGCGAGCAGTACGGGATGGACATCACCTACGGGACGAACTCGGAGTTCGGGTTCGATTATCTGCGCGACAACGGCATGGCCACGACGCGCGAGCAGCAGGTGCAGCGCGGCTACAACTACGCGATCGTCGATGAAGTCGATTCCATCCTGGTGGATGAAGCGCGCACGCCGCTCATCATCAGCGGCCCGGCCACGGTCTCGACGCACCAGTACGATAAGTGGAAGCCGCTCGTGGAGCAGCTCGTGCGCAAACAGAACATGCTCGTGAATCGTTTCGCGAGTGAAGCGAAGGAAGCGTTTGAGCGCGGCGAAGTGGAGGAGGGCGGCCTCCTCATGTTCAAGGTGAAGCTGGGGCAGCCGCGGAATAAGCCGCTCCTCCGCATGATGGAGGACCCGGAAAAGCGGCGGGCAATCGACAAGGCCGAGCTGGGTTTCTTCCAGGATTCGCGCAAGGAAGAGCTTTTCTCTTTGAAGGAGGAACTCTTCTTCACGATCGACGAGAAATCGAACGAGGCCGACCTCTCCGAGCAGGGCCGCTCCTTCCTGAATCCGGATGATCCCGACGCGTTCGTGCTGCCGGATTTAATCAGCGAATTCACCGACATCGACCTGAACCGCACGCTCTCCGACGAGGAGAAGGAGAAGCAGAAAGGCGAGCGCCAGCAGCATTGCGACGCGCAGGGCGAGCGGATGCACAACATCTCGCAGCTTCTGCGCGCCTACTGCCTTTTCGAGAAGGACGTGCAGTACGTCATCGAGGAGAACAAGGTCGTCATCGTCGACGAATATACCGGTCGCAAAATGCCGGGCCGGCGCTGGAGCGATGGCCTCCACCAGGCGGTGGAAGCGAAGGAAGGCGTCCAGATTGATCGCGAGACGCAGACGCTGGCCACGATCACGATCCAGAATTACTTCCGGCTCTATCAAAAGCTCGCGGGCATGACCGGCACGGCTGAGACCGAGGCGGCCGAGTTCCACGACATCTACAAGCTGGACCTGAACTCGATCCCGACGAATCGCCCGGTGGCGCGGAAGGATGAGAACGATCGCATCTACAAGACGCGTCGCGAGAAATACAACGCGGTCATCAATGAGATCCGCGATCGCCACGCGAAGTCGCAGCCGGTCCTCGTGGGCACGGTGAGCGTGGAAGCGAGCGAGTTGCTCAGCCGCATGCTGAAGCGCGAGAAGATTCCGCACAACGTGCTGAATGCGAAATATCACCGGCAGGAAGCCGAGATCGTGCAGCGCGCCGGTCAGGCCGGGACGGTCACGATTTCTACGAACATGGCGGGTCGCGGCAC
>JBKJKL010000003.1:0-3295 GCA_046597485.1 Chthoniobacterales bacterium | reverse complement strand
CGCGCTCCAGAGGAGACCGGCCGCGTCTTCCGGTGTGCTTGGGATCGCGATGTTGATTCCGGGATAATGCGCGAGGGTCGCTTCGTTCGCCTGGCTGTGCCAAAGACTGCCGCCCGGAAGGTATGCGCCGTAGGGCGCGTAGATGACGAGCGGACAAGTCCAGCTGCCAAAGGACCGCCAGCGGAGGTTGGAAAAATTCGTCACCACCTGGTTCCAACCTGGCCCGATGAAATCGATAAACTGCAGCTCGAAGACCGGCCGCTTGCCATACGACGCGAGCCCGCACGCCACGCCCATGATGGTCGATTCCGCGAGCGGTGAGTTGAAAACCTGGTCAGGGAATTCGGTCGAGAGTTTCTGGGTGAGGCGGAAGACGCCGCCCTTCGGATCCTCAATGTCTTCGCCAAAGATGAGGCGGTTGGGATTGCTCTCGAGGCCGCGGCGGAGCGCCTTGTTCACGGTGTCGCCGATGCGGTATTTCCCCGGCGGCAGCACCTCGTCGTCGAGCTGCGGGAGTTCGCCGGTGACCTGCAGAAAGAGCTCATCGGCTGAAGGATCTTCCGCGCGGTCCGCGTCGTTGAATTCCTTCCGGATGCGCTCCTTCACTTCCTTGTCGAGCTTCTCGTAATCCTCAGCAGTGATGACACCTTCCGCGATCAAGCGCTCGCTCCAGACCTTCAGCGGATCGCGTTGTTCCAAGGCGGTCAGCTCTTCCGGGGTGCGGTAAAGTTTGTGATCGTCGGAGCTGGTGTGGCTGGAGAGCCGCTCCATATCGACCCAGAAAAAGCGCGGGCCGCCGCCGGCGCGCATCGCCGCGAATGCTTCTGCGCCAGCGTCGTAAACGGCCTGCACATCCGAACCGTCTAGCACCTGCCAGTCATCGGAATTTACCACCTCGAGGGCGCGCGGATGAATCATCTTCGTCGGGCTGCTGATGCCGTATTTGTTGTCCTCAACGACGAAGAGCACCGGCAGCTGACGCTCCTTGGCGAAGGCGATCGCTTCGTAAAAATCGCCTTGGCGCGAGGCCGCATCGCCGATGGTGGTAATGACGACGTTCGGCTTTTTGTCCAAGCGGATCCCCCAGGCTAGGCCGCAGGCCGGGAGAAGCTGCGCCCCCGTCGGCGTGGGCACGCTCCAGATGCCTTTCGCCTTGTAGCTATAGTGCGACGGCATCTGCCGGCCGTGGCTCTGACCGGCGCGCTTCGCGAAGTAATCGATCGCCAGCTCGCGCGAGGCGACGCCACGCCCGAGGACGAGCGCGCGATCGCGGTAGTAGCCGGCAATGTAATCACCGTCTCCGAGTTGCACGCTCAAGCCGGCCAGCGCCTCGTGCCCCATGCCGCTGACGTGGAAATGCCCTTTGCCCTGCCGGTTCAGGTTCTGCTCGCGCAGGTCGCCGTGCCGACTTTCCAAAACGATCGTGAGGAGACGGAGTTTATCTTCGTTGCTGAGAGCAGGCATAGCGCAGCAGCGAGTCTCCACGTGCTGAGCCGACTTCTCAACCTCTTCAAACCCCCGACAGCGCGCGCACCGAGAGTCTGATTGGAAACCAGCTTCTATCGCTGCGACCAGCCCGCAGATGCGAACCGGTCCAGCCTTCGTTCCGAAGTGACGAGAGCGTTCGTCGCCTTAGGCGACGCAGCTCTCGCCGACGCGATCAGTTCGCAGGGTAGGCTCCATCCGCCCAGATGCGCTTCTGAATGGCCGGGCATCCATCAGTCGCGGTGTTGGATGTCGGGCTGCAGTCTCTGATCAACTGACCAGGGCGCGCGTGATACACCTGATTCAGGACCGAGTTACTATTTAAGTGCGTGCGGATGACCTGCCCTTCCGTGAAATAGCGAGCGTTAGGACTTCCGTTCCCACTCATCACGTTTGTGTAGTCGAAGTATTCTGTCGCGGGACCCGGTGGAAAACTCGTCAGTCCGAAGAGAAGTCCGAACCCCCATGTCTGGTTTGGCGGTACTGTGGCCGAACCGAGTACTAGCATCGGTCGTGATCCATCAGGCAACCGGCTAGTCTGCAGCGAGTAGGGTTGCGATTGGCCGTTCCGAATCAAGCCGCGAACGTAGTAGATGTTCACCTGGTCACTGACGAAGCCGATATCTCTCGCCATATTTGCGAATGTCGCCTGGTTGCTTCCGTCCAGATCATAATACTGCGCCGCAAGAGGGTTGGTGGTCGCGTTCATGTAGGTGACAGCGGAGAAATCCACGCCTACCCGTTCGTCTCTGAAGATAGTCGAAGTGGTCAGGACGTCGTTCGCGGCCCTCGCCTGGCCAGTGGCGTAATCGCCGTAGACGACCCAGACGGTGATCGGAATCATGATCTTATCCGCGAAGGGCACTCTGATATCGTCGTTGCCTGAGGTCCATGGAACAGCGGTGCGCACAGCCGGCGGGCGATTCACCGTGAAAGCCATGATTTCATTCAAACCGTTCCTACCTGTTACGGCGGTGAACGGTCCGACCAAGGCCGGGCTACCTGGGGCCACGTAGGTTTGATCGTTGGCGATGTTCTTTCCGAACTTGCCATCGACGAGCAGACCAATCGGATTACCGGAGTTGTTGTTCAACGTGATCTGATCTTGCGCGCCAGCGTGGGTAACACCGGCGAGAACTGTTGCGATCGCGTATGCGAGGAGAAGAAGCCGCACACCTGCTTCGGATTTGTAATTGCTCATTTGTTGATTGCTCATCCGGGGTTTGGTTGATCACCGTCTGAGCGCTGATCAATACGGGTTCGCCGCGACCAAGTTCTGAAAACTCCTGACCGGCGGCAAAATCTCCAGTTCGGTCTTGTTTTCGCGGGTGCGAGGCTCGACTAGGCTGGCAGATGCAAACTAGCCGGGGCGTCCAACCGGGCATCATCGCCCGCTATCGCGAATACCTGCCAGTGACCGATGCAACCCCAATCGTCTCGTTAGGCGAGGGGAACACGCCGCTCATTCCGTGTGCGAAATTGTCGGCGCGCGTTGGCCGCGGCTGCGAGGTCTATGTGAAATACGAGGGGCTCAATCCGACCTGCTCGTTCAAGGATCGCGGCATGACTGTCGCCGTTTCGAAGGCGTTGGAGCAGGGGACCATGGCCGTCATTTGCGCTTCGACGGGGAACACCTCCGCGTCCGCCGCTGCCTATGCGGCGCGAGCCGGCATCCGGTGCGCGGTCATCTTGCCGGCGGGCAAAATTGCCCGCGGCAAGATGGTGCAGGCCTTTGCCTACGGGGCACGCGTGGTTGCAATCGAAGGCAACTTCGACGACGCGCTCCGCATCGTGCGCGAACTCGGCGCGC
>JBKJKL010000458.1:0-11979 GCA_046597485.1 Chthoniobacterales bacterium | reverse complement strand
GGCGTCACGATCGCGGCTTGGGAACGCCGCCATCCGCGTCGCCTCGGGATCCAGCTGATGCTCAAAAAAAATCGGCAGATCTTCCTGTGTCACTTCACGGAGTGTAACAGTCATTTGATCACGCCTAACGAGATTCAAGATCAGCGACCGCTGGCGGGGGCGCGGACGAAATAGGGGTCAGCTTTACGCGAAATAGGGGTCGGCTTCATAATTTCGCTCTGCCTGGTCATGTGGCGGCTAATTGTTGGAGTAGTTTTTGGGGGGCTTTCCGGGCGCAGTGGTTCACCTGGGCTTCCCCCGATTATTCGGACAGTGAGTTGGAGATCAATTTCTATGCTCTCGTTTGTTGAGGGATTCAAATTGGATCGGGCTTCGGTAAGCCAGACTGGAGTGGAGGCGGGTCCGGTTATAGAAGGTCTCGAGGTAGTTAAAACTGGCGGTGCGAGCTTCGGCAAAAGTGGCGAAGCGCTGGTGATAGACGACCTTGTATTTGAGGCTGCTCTAGAAGGATTCGATGGGAGGAGATATTTTGGCCATTGTTTGGCCAAACGGAGCGCGGCATTTCGTCCGCGGGAAACGCGGGGTCAGCGAGCGTTCAGGGTGAGCTTCGTCCTTTCGGAGAAGAGGGGTTAATTCGAAACCCAGAAAACCAGAAAGGGGAGGGCAGGAGCGGAAAGTGGAAAGTGGAAAGTAGGAAGTAGGAAGTAGGAAGTGGCTCCTCCGCGCTATGGCTAGCACGCACCGCCACCGACGCTTGCGCGCGAATGGCGGTGCGGACTTAACCGAAGCACCTTAAGGCCTGCCGTGGTGCGTATGATGTCGCCCGTTCAGCGGGGTGGCGGCATAGGGGAAGACCTTGTTATAGCCGATGTCGTTATGATCGACCTTGTCCACGCCGGGATCGGCTGGGGCTGTCGCGAGGGTGGGCGCCGCGGGATTGCGCAGATCGCTCAGCAAAGCGAGGACGGCGATATCGACGACATCATCACCGAAGCGGCGACCGTTTGGCCAGCCACCAGGCAGGGTCCCGTTATTCAGAAAGCCTGGCTGGATGGTGCTCGTAAGCACATCTGGGCCAGCGCCACCGGCCGCATTTGGTCCGCCGCCGAAAATACCGAGGCGATTAAAGCCTGGGTCGTTCGCGACTGCGCCCACGTTCGTGCCGCCGGCCAGACGCGCCGGCGCGGTCGAGAGATCGACCTTGATCAGGTCCGGAATGAAAATTCCGGCCAGATCAGTCCGATTCGTGGAATGATTCGAGTCGAGTCCAAGAATGGCAGCGAGCTCGGGATTGAGGGCGTAAGCGCGGAACAAACTCGGGTCCTGCGAAGGGGATGTCTGGTTATAGGTATCCTTGTCCTTGAGCGCGATGAACGCTTCGCAAAAGAGCGGATTACCCTGGCGTCCGACTTGCACGAAATTGCCATTCGAGCGGTCGGTTTCCTCCGCTTTCTCCTCATCGCTGCGCACGTTCACGCGCCGGCGGCTGGTGGTGGCGTAGACCCCAACCTGTTGCCGATCTCCGCCGATCTCGGTGACCGGGATGTTCAGCACCATGGTGTGGACGTTAAATCCGCCCTGACTATCGAACGGCTTGTTCGCTCCGCTGAAGGAAAAGTCCAAATCGAAGATACTCTGGATGTCGGCATAAAAGGCGTCGTCGCGTTGACCCGCGAAGACGGAGTAGCCGGCGGGATTCGTCATGATGGTTTGCTGGGTGTAGCGGTCGAGGGCCGCGGTGCTGGCGACGCCTTCCCTGGCGAGATTCTCCCCGTTATCCCCCTGATTATAAAACTTGGTGACAAGGCCCTGGTTATTGGGTGGCACCAAGGCGTTGGAGAAGATGACCGTGCCTTTACCGTTGCGGCCGTCGCCGTTGTAGCGCGTGACGCTATAACGCTGGGTCAGGTTTTGCTTCGCATCATCCACGTTATTGACCAAGCCGAGGTAGGATTGCGCAATCGTGTTGACGTTCTTGTAGGTGGTGACGAAATCGAAGGCGTATGTATAGGTGGGTCTGCCGGCGGCAACATCTGAACCGGTGGAGACATGCAATTCGTAACGAACGTTATCGTCGAAGTTATACTTATTTGGCCCGATCCCCGGTTCCTCGAAAGGATAGACCGCGAGACCGACCGTGAGGTATTTCTGGCCGGTGCTGCTGTTACTGCGGAAGGCGTAGACATCCGTCGTGTTCGCGGCGGCGTCGAGGGTAATCATAGGAGCGTCCATGTGACTGGAAGCGTGGGCGCGCGGCGCGACGCCGCTCACAAGGGCGAGGATCGCACAGGTCGCGTTCAGCGCCTGAGCAATGGTTTTGGTTCTGATCATGTTGTCTTTCTATTTGCGGCCTCTTGCGGCCAGGTTGGTAGCGGTCGGGGAAGGTGTTTGCGTATTCGAGTTCTCGGAGGCGACGCGGGAAAGATCGGCGCGTTCCGAAGGAAGAAGGGTTTGCTGGCTGGCCGCGGCCTTCGTGAACCAGGTCGCCGCTTCTGCGGTCTCCCCCGCAGCCAGAGCGATGCGGCCTGCGTGATAAAATAAGCGGCTGTCCTTTGTCCCTTCCGCGAGAGCGTGCTCGCTATTCGTTTTTGCGCGCGCGATGTCTCCAGCGGCGAGGGCCGCCCAGGCGATTGCGTCGTAAGTGAAAATATCCTGCCGGTTGACGAGCTCTTCCTCGGCGGCGGCCAAGGCGCCGCTCGCGTCTTCGTGGCGCGTCGCGAGGAAGAGCGCGAAAGAACGAGGGTCTTCTGCCCGCCCTCGTTTGCGAATCGTGGTTTCAACTTCGCCCGCGAGTTCATGTTGGCCCGCCTCGCGCGCCGCGTCCGCGAGGAGCCACTGATATTCCGGAAGTGGACTTTGCGCGACGGCCCGCTGTAGGATGGGAACGGCCTCGCCACTTTTTACTTCCGACGCTAACACCTTTGCCTCCAAGACGAGCGCCGCCGGATAATCAGGAACAAATTCCATGGCCCGTTTGGCCGACCACAGCGCTCCTTTGGTTTCGCCCTTCTGCAGCTGGTAGGAGCCGAGCCGGGCGTAGGCCCACGCGCCAGGCTCAGGATCCCGGGTCGAGCTGGCCTCGACGGCGAGCTTCATTAACTTTATGGCGCCCTCGAGATTGCCCTTCAGCCAGCGCAGATGCGCCACGCGCGCATAGGTCTGCAGGCAAGGCCGTAGGTCGATCATGCGCTGGTAGGCGTCGGTCGCTTCCTCCAGCTTTCCTTGTTCCATCAAGGCATCGCCGAGGAGCGCGAACGATTGCCACCTCGTGGGTGATTCCGCAATGAGCGTGCGCGCGACCGTCTCCATCTCGGAGAAGCGATGAAGCGCATGAGCGATGTGACCTTTCAGAAGCGCCGCGTCTGAGTCAGCGGCCGACCCGAGCGTCTCGAGACAAAGCTCCGCCAGCTTGTAATAACCGGGGTCGCTCGTAAGGCGGGCTTTGGCGACGAAGGCCCAGCCCAGCCGGATCGCGTATGCGTCCACGCTGCGACCGGCCTTGATTTTCCCCTGGCAGTTCGCGATTTCCTGGTCGACCGCCGTCTGGCCAGTCTGCGGGACGAGGATGACTCGCCTGGCATTTTCCGAAACTTCTCCGGCCGAGGCCGAACCGGTGAAGGCGGCGACAATGAGCGCGAGCTTCAGCCGATGGAGATTCTTGTGGAATAGATTCATCGGCTGCCAAAGCTTACGCCCGGTCGGGCTGGCCGGATGCAACCGTGCGCACCGGCAGGCGTGCCCGCGTGGTTTTCCGGTGGCTGGGTCGGGGCAGAGGGGACTTTGCCGACCGGGGGTTGGCCCGCGATCGCCGACAATTCTGCTGGCGCTTCTGCTTGTGGGACCGCGCGCTTGCGCTGGCGATTCCACAGGAACGGATCCCAGAAGAAGGGCCGTGGCGGACGAATGCCTAACGAGTGCTAAGCCCGGCGTCTTCCAGCACTTTCAAGGCGGCGTTGTGGCCGGGGATGCCGCTGACGGCGCCGCCGCGCTGGGCGCTGGAGCCGCAGAGGTAGACGCGGTCCCACTCGGTCTCGACGCCCCAGGTGCCGGCTAGCTCCTCGCCGGCGGCGAAGGGCCAGGTGGGCGCGTCGTGGAAGATATTGCCGCGGAACATGCCTAACGAGTCCTCGAGGTCGACGGGAGTCTTACTCTCGACGCAGGGACGGCCGTCTTTCGCGAGGGCGAGGCAGTCGGCGAGCGGTTCGTCGAGCCATTGGTCGAGGCTGGCGAGGTAACGGCGCTGGGCTTCGGCGCGGCAGCGGTCGTTCTCGTGGGCGAAAAGGCTCCAGGGCATGTCGAGTCCGAAGAGGGTGAGGGTGTGGAAGCCCTCGGCGCGGAGCTGGGGCGAGAGGATGCTATCGTCGGTAAGGGTGTGGCAGTAGGTCTCGCCGGGCGGGTTCGCGGGGAGAAGGCCGCTGTTGGCCTGCTCGTAGCTCTCCTGCATCTGCCCGTAGCCTTCGTCGCTATGGAAGGTGCCACCGAAAGCTTCCGCGGCGGTGTAGCCGGTCGCTTTCAGGCGCGGGAGGCGGCGGAGGAGGAGGTTCATCTTGAAGACGGAGCCTTCGTCGGTGCGATCGGGCTGGAAGGGGATGCCGGTGAGCTTCGCGAGGATGTTGCGGCCGAAGTTGGCCAGGAGGTAACGGGCCTCCACGGTCTGCGCGCGGCCTTCGTGAGTGAAGCGGACCGTCTTCGTCTGGGCGGAAACATCGAGGGCCTCGATCCGCACGCTGGTCTGCATCTCGGCGCCGGCGGCGCGGGCGCTCTCCTCGAGGACACGAGCGACGGCGCCCATGCCGCCGACGGGCACCTTCCATTCGCCGGTGCAGTTGCCGATGAGGTGGTAGAGGAAGCAGCGGTTCTGGACGAGGGAGCGATCGTGCGCGTGGGAGTGGATGCCGATCTTCGCATCGGTGAGGACCAGGCCGCGGACGAGATCGTCGCGGAAGTAACGCTCGATCGCGACGCCGATGGGCTCCTCGACAAGGGAGCGCCAGGCTTCGCGGGCGAGGTCGTCGTCCTGGAAGCTCTGCTCCAGCGC
The DNA here is from genome assembly GCA_046597485.1 of Chthoniobacterales bacterium. Lineage (GTDB taxonomy): Bacteria > Verrucomicrobiota > Verrucomicrobiia > Chthoniobacterales > UBA10450 > JACCTI01. The sequence continues at coordinate 6,941 of JBKJKL010000458.1, read as the reverse complement.
GCGGCGGGAGAGGAGCGGCTGGAGCATGCCGTCCCAGGTCTTCTCGGCGAAGAGGCGCGCGAGGGCGTAGAAGCGTTCCATCTGGTCGAACTCAATGTCGCTGCCGGTGAGCGCGCGCAGGGAGGCGCGGCTCCGCGCGCGATCGACGTTACTGAGGAGGAGGCCGTGGTGCTGGCCGTCCCGTTGATAAGGAGTGAAGGAGGCGGTCTCGCGGCGGCGAAGTTCCAGCTTCAGCCCTAGCTCGCGGATGATCTGCTCTGGGAAGAGGCTAACAAGGTAGGAGTAACGAGAAAGTCGCGCGTCGTAATCGGGGAAGACCTGCTGCGAAGTGGTGGCGCCACCGATGTAATCGTTCTTCTCGAGCAGAAGCACACTGAGGCCGGCGCGGCCGAGGTAGCTGGCGGCGACGAGACCATTGTGACCGGCGCCGAGGATGACGACGTCGTAGGAGACGCGCATGCCTAACGAGTGGTCGGGGCCTTCCGGTATTCCTCGAGCGCCTTCGGCATGAGAGCGCGGAGCTGCTCGATGCGGGTGCCGTGGGAAGGATGGGTGCTCATGAACTCGGGCGGGCCGCCGCGGCTGGCCTGCTCCATCCGCGCCCAGAAGCGGATGGCTTCCTCGGGGTCGAACCCGGCGCGCGCCATATACATGAGTCCGATCTCGTCGGCCTCGCTCTCGTGCTTGCGGCCGAAGGGCATGAGGATGCCGAAGCGCGCCCCGGCGCCGAGCGCGCCCATGATGGCGCGTTGCTTGTTGTAATCCATATCGCCGAGGGAAACTGCCACGCCGGTCATGCCGATCTGGGCGAGGTTCTGCTGGAGGACGCGCTGGGCGCCGTGGCGGGAGGTGGCGTGGGCCATCTCGTGGCCCATGACGGTGGCGAGGCCGGCATCGTTCTGCGCCACGGGGACAATGCCGCTGTAGACGACGATCTTTCCGCCGGGGAGGCAGAAGGCATTCACCTGCGGGTCCTCGATGAGCGAGACCTGCCACTCGTAGCCTTGGCCGGTGGGGCCGGTGGCGCGGGCGAGGCGGGAGGCGACGTTGCGCACCATCTCGACCTGCGGGCCGCTGTCGACGGTGCGGGCCTGGGCGAGGACCTGGCGATAGGTCTGGAAGCCAAGCGCGGCCTCCTGCTCCGTCGACATCCCGACGTGAGCGGCGCGGCCGGTCTCCGGGTTCACGAAGCGCTCGGAGCTGAAGAACTGGTAGGCGATGACGACGACGGCAATGGCGATGGGAGCCCAGCGGAGATGGCGGTTCATGGGTCGCTACAGTGCCTGAGCGGGAGCGCGCTCGACAAGCGCGGCGTTCCGCCACGCAGCGCCGCGCCGCCCGTCTGGAGCGCTTGGAGGCGGAGGGAGCGCGAGATTTTCGGAGCGAGGCAGTGCACGGTTCCGGGGGAAAACGAGCCTTGCGGTATCCGGTGCGGTCGCCGGCGGAGGCCTCGGCTTATTGAGGGATGCGTGGCGGAGCTGGGCAAACAGACATTTCGTTTCGCCTGACCCAAAAAAACAGGGACGGCGCACGGTGCTTCCCTTTTCCAGCGGCGGCTCTAATCTGCGCCGGATGAAATTCCTCCTTGTCCGCTCTGCGCTGGTTCTTCTCTTTTGCGTGAGCTCTCTCCCGCTCGCACGCGGGCAGGATTCCTCCCTTGTCCCGTCGCCTACCTTGGACGTCCCGGCCGCAGCGATGCAGGCCGATCCCGCGACCGCGACGCGCGCCTGGCTCGACACGGTGCCGCCGGAAAAGAAGGCGAGCTCGGACGCTTACTTCGAGGGCGGCTACTGGCTGATCGTGTGGAACTGGCTCCTCGCCGTCGCGGTCGCGTTCCTGCTCCTGACGACGCGGATCTCCGCCCGGCTGCGCGACTTTGCGGAGCGAGTGACGCGGTTCAAATCACTCCAGGTCGCGATCTACGCCCTCGTCTACCTCGCGCTCGTGAGCGTGCTTGAGTTCCCGCTGAACTACTACGAGCACTTCCTCCGCGAGCACAGCTACGGCTTGGCAAATCAGAACTTCGCTCAGTGGATCGGCGAGCAAATGAAGGGGCTCGCGATCGGTCTCATCCTCATGCCGCTGGTCCTAATGGCGCTCTACGCGGTCTTCCGCCGTGCGCCGAAGACGTGGTGGATCTGGGGGACGGCGCTCGTCATCGCCTTTCTCATGTTCGGTGTGCTCATCGCGCCGGTCTTTATCGAGCCGATCTTTAATAAGTACAAGCCGCTGACCGATCCGACGATCAGCGAAGCAATCCTGACCATGGCGCGGGCGAACCAGATCCCGGTGAAGCAGGTCTTCGAGGTCGATGCTTCCCGGCAATCGAAGCGGATCAGCGCGAACGTGGCCGGCATCTTCGGCACCACCCGGATCGCGTTAAACGACAACTTGCTCAAGCAATGCACGCTGCCAGAAATCCGCTACGTGATGTCGCACGAGATGGGGCACTACGTCCTGAATCACATCTACAAGTTCGTCATTTCGCTCTCGGTCTTCTGGCTCATCGCCTTCGCACTCACGAAGGTGGCCTTCGACGCTGCGGTGCGTCGCTGGGGCGCACGCTGGGAGGTGCGCGGGATCGCCGATCCCGCAGGGTTGCCGCTGCTCGCGGTGATCGTGGCTACGATCGGCTTCTTCGCCACGCCGGTGACGAATACGATGACGCGCGTCGCGGAAGTGGAAGCAGACGCATTCGGGATCAACACCTCTCGCGAGCCGGACGGGATGGCCGCGGTCGCGTTGAAGCTTGGCACCTATCGCAAGCTCGATCCCGGCGCGTGGGAGGAAATCATCTTCTTTGATCATCCGAGCGGCCGCGCCCGCATCCGGATGGCGATGGATTGGAAAGCCGCGCATCTACCGGCGGGCTTCCAATAAGCTCTGGCCTACTGACTAGGGTTGGGCAGCGGTGTCCTAATCAATTAAGTCCGGCCGAACTAGACAGGATTCACAGGATTAAGAGGATTTACAGAATTCAAAGCAGAGTCGCTGCTCGCTTCTCCAAATCCTGCGAATCCAGTTAATCCTGTCTAGTTGACAAAGATTGCTGCGGCGCAGGAAGGCGAGCGGGCCTGGGCGAGGTCGCGGTTTGGACGCGACCTCGCTTTCTGGACAGGGTCTACTAGGGAGCGATCGGCGGGCACGCGCCTACCGCGTCGCCGTGGTCCATATGGCGCTGAAACTCGAGACTGTTGCAGGGCAGGATGAGCGTGGTCATGCGCTTGTGGCAGACGGAGCAGGAATTGCCGCTGGTGACAGTGGTCGAAACGGGTGGACCGGGAATTGGCGCCACGCCGGTGGCTTCAATCGTGTAGTTGTTATTCTCGACCGTCCCGCCGCTCGCGGTGTTGACCATGACGGTGAAGGTAAGGGTCTGCCCGGTTACCCCGGCGTTCACCGTCCCGATATTCCAGACAACGGTGCCGCCCATGAGCATCCCGCCCCCGGTCGCGGAGACAAAGGTGGTGCCGGCCGGGACGGGATCACGAATGACGACGTTCGAGGCACTGGCGGTGCCCGTATTGCCATAGGTGATGGTGTAGGTCAGGTTCGCGCCGCTCGCCACGCTGGAGGCAGCGGTTTTCGAGATGGTCAGGCCCGGCGCCAGGCCAGGCGGGAGGAAGCGGACGGCACCGTTCCCGCGGGCTGGATTGGTGACGCCTGCGATCGGCACATTAGAGGTCACGGAAGCGGCGCCAAACGGAGCCCGCACCAGGACCGCCGCTTCGGCGACGGAGTTGCCGGTCAGGATCGCGAGGAGACTATTCGCGCTGATCCCGACATCCTCGAATCCGTTGTTGCCGGCGGGCAAGGGGATGGTGGCCACAGTGGAACTGGAAGTGAAGGGCGCGCGGATGGAAGCGGCGTGATGCGTGAAGGCGCTGACTACGATCGCGCTCGCACCATCGGGAGCGACCTGAATGCCATCCAGGCCATTACCGCCTGGAATGGCCAACGAGGCGGCCACCGTGCTGCTCGCGCTGAAGGGCGCCGTGAAGATCCTCACGGTCGCGGTGGCCAGATCGGTCACGAGGACGGTGTTCCCATCGGGGGAAATCGCGATCGCACCCGTGCTGGCGTTGCCCGCCACCGGAATGGTGAAGGCGATTGCGCTGTAGGGGGCATCCAGCACCGAAATCCCAGTCGAGTGGTAAACAAAGGCGCGGCCCGCATTATTGAAGACGATGGCCTGCGTCTGGTAGCCCTGAATCACGCCGGGCAACGTCACGCTGGAGATGGTGGACGAGGCGTTGAACGGCCCCTGGATGACGTTGAGCGTGGCACTCGATCCCATCGCGAGGGCCGCGGTGAGATTCGGCGCCACCGCGATTGTCCCCGTCCCGTTGTAGCCGGGGGCGGTGCTAATCGTCGAGAGGAGCGACGCGGTGGAAATTTGCACGACAAAGACGCGCCCATTCCCGAAGTCCGAGAGCAACGCATTGTCGCTCCCGAAATAGGCGACCCCGTGCGGCTGGGCGTTGACGGGTAAGCCAGGGACCAGGTTCTGGGTGGCCGGCGTGTCCGCATCCGGAAAGACCACGGCCCTGTTACTGGCGGAGGTCGCGCCGAGGATGGCTGGTTGCTGAGCGGAGACACTCTCCGCGACGAGCGCGCAGAGTCCAAGGCAGAGGAAGGCGGTGAGGTAACCGCGAAGCAGGGAGCGAACATCGCTCCCACGGAGGGAACTGGATTTCATTGGGGTATCCTTTGGTTTGGGGTTGAGACGCCGACGAGGCGCAAGCGCTGTTGTAAGAAAACGCAGATCGCCTGTCCATCCTTTTTGTAGGCGAACTTTCTCGCTAACTAGCGCTGCGGAATGGACTTCCGCAGAAAGCGGAGCAATGGCTGCGCGACTAGTCTGGAGCGTACTACGTCCGCCGGTAGCGCCGCATCAGCTTCAGGAAGCGGATCGTGTCCCGCACCGGATGGATGCTGCTCACCTCATCCGAATAGACGGTGCTGATCGGCACCGAAGCGATCCGGAAGCCTTCGCGGCTCGCGACGAAAAGCATCTCCGTTTCGTAGTCGAAACGCTCCGCGCCGCTGAGGAGATGCGGGATGACCTCGGCCGAGAGCATGCGGAAGCCGCATTGCGTATCCGGGACCTCTTGGCCGCAGACGCCGCTGATCTGCCGGCTCATCCAGCGATTCACGATGCGCCGCACGAGCGGCATCTCGCGCACATCGTTCATTCGCGTGCCGACGATGATCCCGGCCCCTTCCGGCGCGGCGGCGAGGAAGCGCACGATCTCTTCCGGCAAATGCTGGCCGTCGGCATCGAGGATAATGACGTGCCGAAGGCCGCGCTCGAGCCAGTAGCGCAGGCCGGTCTTGATCGATTCTCCCTTGCCGAGGTTGCGCTCGTGCACCGCCACCTCGGCTCCGGCGGCGCGGGCCCCCGCGGCGCTCGCATCGCTCGAGCCGTCATCGACCACCAGGACGTGATCGAGTTGCGCGAGGGTGCGCCGCACCACTTCGCCGACGTGCTTCTCTTCGCAGTAGGCGGGAATGACGGCGGCGACATTGCTCCGATCCACCGTTGTCGGTAGGGCGCGACCGCTGGGCGCGCTGGACGTATTCGGACGGCCCGGCGGTCCGTCCCTACCAGGATCACCCATCACTAGCGGACGACGGGGTGAAAATCCGCCGCGTGATAGGAGCTGCGAACGAGCGGCCCGGAAGCGACGTGCGCGAAGCCTTTCGCGCGCGCGATTTCTCCGTACGCCTCGAAGCGCTCGGGAGTCACGAACTCGACCACCGGCAGATGATTCGGCGTCGGGCGGAGATACTGGCCGAGGGTGAGCACTTCGCAGCCGACATCGCGCAGGTCATCCATCGTCTGAAAGAGTTCCGGCTCCGTCTCCCCGAGGCCAAGCATGACGCCGCTCTTCGTCACCGTCTTCGGCGAGATCAGTTTTGCCTTCTGCAAGACCTCGAGCGACGTGCGGTACTTCGCGCGCGATCGCACCGCCGGCGTCAGCCGCTCCACCGTTTCCATGTTGTGATTGAAAATCTCTGGCCCGGCGGCGGTCACGAGCTCGATACACCAATCCTGCGCGTGAAAGTCCGGCACGAGCACTTCGATGATGATCGAGGGATCCATCGCGCGCACCGCGCGGATGGTGCGGGCGAAGTGGTCCGCGCCGCCGTCCTTTAAGTCATCGCGCGCCACCGCGGTGATGACGACATGCTTCAACTCCATCCGGCGCACCGCCTCCGCCACGCGCTCCGGTTCGTCGGCCTCGAGCGGGAACGGCTTCGCCGTGCTCACCGCGCAAAATCCGCAGGCGCGGGTGCAGCGTTCACCGGCGATCATCACCGTCGCCGTCCCCTGACTCCAGCATTCCCAGCGGTTCGGGCACTGCGCGCTTTCGCAGACGGTGTGGAGGCGCAGATCGGAGATGAGTGCCTTAGTGGAGAAGAACTTCGGATTCGAGGGCAGCCGCACCTTGATCCACGGCGGCTTCTGCGCCTGGTGCAGGGCGGGATCGATTTTCGCGCAGGACATTCTGGCGCGAAGTTATTTGCTCGCCGCGGCAAAAGCAAACAGGAGGAGCGCCCTCGCCGGAAACAGAATCGGCGCGCGCACGGCGGAGTACGCCGACCCTTTGTCGGGAGACGTGCTCGGCACGTCCCGGTGGGTTGTTTCTCGTTAGGCAGACATCTGCTGCGTTACTCCACCGCTTGCAGCTTGATGTCGCGCTCACCGCGCCAGACCCCATCGTGGCCGCGTTTCACCTCGACGATGACCGGATGCCCGCCGTTATCCGCCGCGTTCCTTAGTTCCTTTTCGTTGATCCGCCGGGCCGGATCGTGCGGAATTCATATTTCCCATCCGCGCCGATCTTCATCCAGCCGTTGAGCCCATCAAGCCGATGCCGGCGCGCAGAATGAGCAACCGAAATCGACGCGGTTATTGAATTGGAACGAATCGGTAG
>JBKJKL010000450.1:0-3313 GCA_046597485.1 Chthoniobacterales bacterium | reverse complement strand
CTTCGCCGTGCGGATGGTAGTTACCGCTCGTATCGCCGCAGATCTTGGCGCACTTACGATGCTGCCGATTGGGGAAGAGCGAGAGATCGTGCATCGCATAGAGGATGCGACGCTGCGAAGGTTTCAGCCCGTCGCGCGCATCAGGCAAAGCGCGCGAGATGATGACCGACATGGAGTAATCGAGGAACGACCTCGACACCTCTTCGGCGACGTTAATGGGCTCTATCTTTTCGTTGGGGTTATACACGGGGATTCGAACTAGACAGGATTAACAGGATTAAGAGGATTTACGGGATGGTGTAGGTCAACATCCTCGGGATGGGAGAGGTGGCGGCGGTGCTTCCGTTTGAATTGGAGTGAAGCAGCGCCGAAATTCAGAAGCAGGCCCACGTCGCGATTCGTGGCGGTCAGGTAGTTCACCAGCTGAACCTCGTCGGCCTTGCTGAGCGCGACGGCTGCTTTCAATTCACAAATTAGCGCCTCGTTAATGATTAGGTCCGCGATGAAGTCACCGACAATGACATGCTCGTATTTCACCATGACATGCTTCTCTAACTCCACGTCAAGCCCAACGCGGCGTAACTCAAAGGCGAGCGCATTTCGGTAAACGGATTCCAAGAACCCCGGGCCTAACGCCCGATGCACTTTCATGGCGCAACCGATGACCTTTTCAGTCAGCGCGCGATCATCGGAAGAGTCCAATCCAGTAAATCCTGTAATCCAGTCAATCCTGTCTAGTTCGATCAGACGTCAAGATTCCGCACATTAAGCGCATTATCCTCAATGTATTGCCGACGCGGCTCGACCACGTCGCCCATCAGGCGGGTGAACATCTGGTCAGCTTCGACGTTGTTGTCGTCGTTCAAGTCGACCTTGAGCAGCTTCCGTTTGTTCGGGTCCATCGTGGTATTGAAGAGCTCCTTGGCGTTCATCTCGCCGAGTCCCTTGAAGCGCTTGATTTGCACGCCGCGCCGCCCGATCTCCACGATCTTGGCGTGGATTTCCGGGATCGAGAAGAGCGGATGCACGGTGGCCTTTTCGCCCTCGCCTTCGATCAGTTCGAAGATCGGATTATCGGCCGCGGCGTAGTGGTCAACCTTGAGACCTTTGCGGCCCAGTTCGGTGATGATCTTGTGGATGGTGGCTGCTTCGTGGAGCTCCACCTTCTTGGCACGCCGGCGGATGCCAAGGTTAGTCTTCGGCGTAGCAGGAGCGAGCGGCAGGAGATCCTGGCCCATCTCCACGTCGAAGAGGTTCAGGTCGAGGTTCGCTTCGTGGAAGGTGCGCAGCTCCTTCTCGTCGTGAAAATAATGCACGCTCTCGTCGTTCCCTTCGCGCACCTTGACGAGATAACTCGGCAGCTTCCCGGTCTTCGCGTCGCGCTGGCCGAGGAAGGTCTCGAAGTCGCCACCGTGCCGACGGACGGACTCACTTTGCTTCGCCAATTTCTCGAGTGATTCGAGAATTTCCTTTAATTGCGCGGCGTTGATTTCCTTGCCGTCAGCGAGGTTCTTTAGGCGCACGTCTTCTGCGCCTAACGAGATCAAAATCTTGTTCAGCTGCACGTCGTCGTCGACGTACTCCTCGCGCTTCTTGCGCTTGATTTGATAAAGCGGCGGCTGCGCGATGTAGATTTTCCCCGCGCGGACGAGCTCGGTCATCTGGCGATAGAAGAAGGTCAGGAGCAGGACGCGGATGTGCGAGCCGTCCACGTCGGCATCGGTCATGATGATGATCCGGCCGTAGCGCAGTTTCTTGATGTCGAACGTGCCTTCGTCCTTGCTGTCCTTCACCCCGGTGTCTTCCTTCGGCTTGCCGATGCCGGTACCGATGGCGGTGATCATGGACTGGATCTCGGTGTTCTTGAGCGCCTGATCGAGGCGCGCCTTTTCCACGTTAATCAGCTTCCCGCGGATCGGGAGGATGGCTTGGTAACGCCGATCGCGCCCCTGCTTAGCCGAGCCGCCGGCGGAGTCGCCCTCAACGATGTATAGTTCAGTCAGATCAGGATCGCGCTCGGAGCAATCGGCCAGTTTGCCCGGCAGTCCGCCGCCGGTGAGAGCGCCTTTGCGGATCGTCTCGCGCGCTTTGCGAGCAGCTTCACGGGCCCGGGCCGCGGTCAGGACTTTGTCGAAGATGCGCTTCGCGACCGGCGGGTTCTGGTCAAAAAAGGTCATCAGGCCTTCGTAGACGACCGAGTTTACGATGCCGTCGATCTCGGTGTTCACGAGCTTCACCTTGGTCTGCGACTCGAAGCGCGGATTCGGCAGCTTGATCGAGAGCACGCAGGTGAGGCCTTCGCGTACGTCATCGCCGGAGATGGCCGGATCCTTGTCTTTCGTTAGGCCGTTTGTCTTCGCGTACTGGTTCACCGCCTTGGTCAGCGCGCTGCGGAAACCAGTCAGATGCGTGCCGCCGTCAGGGTTCGGAATCGAGTTCGCGAAGCAAAGGATCTGGTCGTTGTAGCTGTCGTTATACTGCATCACGACATCGACGAAGACCTCGTCGCGTTGGCGCGAGAGGATGACCGGTTTCGGGTGAATGACTGTCTTGTTTTCGCCGAGCTGCTTAACGAATTCCTCGATGCCGTGCTTGTAGAAAAACAGCTCCTTCCGCGTCGGATCGGTCCGCTCGTCGGCGAGCGTGATCTCGAGGCCCGGATTGAGGAAGGCCAGTTCGCGCAGGCGGCTCGCTAGGCGTTCAAATTTAAACTCCGTCGTGATCGTGAAGATGGTCGCGTCCGGCAGAAACGTGATGAGTGTGCCGGTCTGCTTTTTGTTCTTCAGCTCGGCGATGACATCGAGCTTCTGCGTGGTCTTCCCGCGCTCGAAGCCCATGTGGTAGACCTTGCCGTCGCGCGAGACCTCGACCTTGAACCAATCAGAGAGCGCGTTGACGCACTTCGCGCCGACGCCGTGCAGACCGCCGGAATATTTGTAGGCGCCCTGGCCGAATTTGCCGCCCGCGTGCAGGTTTGTGAGCACGAGTTCGACGGCCGGCATCTTGAACTTCGGATGCATATCGACCGGGATGCCGCGGCCGTTGTCGCGGATAGAGACCGAGCCATCCACGTGCACGACCACCTCGATCCGGCTGCAATAGCCGGCCAGGTGCTCATCGATTGAGTTGTCGAGAACCTCAAAGACGCAGTGGTGCAGACCGCGCTCATCCGGGTCGCCGATATACATGCCCGGCCGTTTCCGGACCGCTTCCAGTCCCTCCAATTTATCGATTTGCGCGGCGTCGTATTTTTGCGATTCCGCGATGCCGGTAGCAGCTTCGCGGGCCGATTTTCCGAGCGTGATTTCGTCCT
>JBKJKL010000145.1:0-3582 GCA_046597485.1 Chthoniobacterales bacterium | reverse complement strand
GGCTCAGCTTCGGGTTCGTCCTGCGTCGATCCGGCGTTCGAATAAAGGACCCCGGGCGTCGAAGTTATCTGCGCCGCCTGCTCCATCGAGCTGAGCGGAACCTCCTCGGCCGGATGCACCGTCTGTGCGGCCCGCGCGGCCACGTTTTCCGGCACGCCGATCTGGACCCCGAGTTTGTCCGGCCCACGGGCCTGCCGCGGCAGGAATACCGCCACGATCCCACCGAGCATCAGCAAAACCGCGGCGACGGCGAGCGCCTGCCACGGGAACGGGCGGCGCGGACGCGGGTCCATCATCACCACCGGCGCAGGCGCGACCGACGCGCTCGCCGGAACGGTGACGCGTTTGTTCTCCACTTCCGCGATGCAATCCTCGATCGCGCCATGCAGGGCGACGGGATCGAGCGGACGGTCGCGCGGATCGAGCGCGAGCATCCGCGCAATTAGTTGCCGCACCTGCGCCGGAACGCTGGTGGCACTCTCCACTGTGGCCGCGCCGGCCAGGGGCGGCACGCCGCTAAGGAGAAACCAAAGCGTGCAGCCGAGTCCATAAATCTGGGAGGCGAAATCAGCCACTCCCGATTCGAGCTGTTCCGGCGCGACGAAGTTAACCGCATCAGTCAGCCCTGCGGCGGAGGCGTCGTGGCTCGAGTGTTGCGGCGCGAGCCCGACGAACTGTATCACCTTGATCAGCGGCCATTCGCCCTCCGCCGTCTGGCCGGGGACAATCATGACGTTCGAGGGATTGAGCGCATGATGATTGATGCCGTGAAAGGTCGCCGCGCCGATCGCATTTGTGACCTGGGCGGCGATGCGCAGGGCAGAGCCCACCGGCATCGGGCCGTGCGTGGTGACCCACTGTTCAGCGGTCACGCCCTCGACCATCTCGGAGGCATAGATGAATTCGTTATCCTCGATCCCGAAGTCATAGAGCATCGGGATGTTGATCTGCTGCAGGCGCTGCGCAGCTTCAGCTTCCCCCTTCAATCTCTCCTGCACGGAAAGACGCAGCGTGCCGGCCGGGACGACTTCGAGCGCGACTTCGCGGTTCGATTGCGAGTCGAAAGCCTTGTAAATTTTGGCGCTCCCCTCCCGCTGCAGCCGGATTGGCTGGCCGTATTGACCGTGGGTGATGAGATATCTGCCGAGGTAGGTCTTGTTCTGCATAATTAAATCGCGCGCGCAATCCAGCGAGCGCCCCTCTTAAATTCGGAGGCGGCCTCTGATTGGCGCGTGAAATTTCGACGGTTTTCGCCGAATTAAATTCACCTGCGGGCGGCCGCGCATAGGGAAAAGACGAACCCCGGCCGCCCGCGAATTAAGCTAACGGAAAAGGCGGCCATTTGTTAGGCTCCCCAACCAATGAACGAGAATGCGGCGGTCGACCCGAAGCATGTCATTACCGAACTGCGCGAATTACGCGCGTTGACGGGCGACGACAACGGCGCCCAGCGCGTGGCCTTTACCGGGATCTGGGCGGGCGCGCGTGAATGGCTGCGGATGAAGCTCTCCGACCTGCCGCAGGTGGAGGTGCATGACGATGAAGCCTGCAATCTCTGGGCAACGCTGCCCGGCGAATCCGAGAAGGCGCTCTTGATCGGCGGCCATATCGACTCGGTGCCAAACGGCGGCTGGCTCGATGGTTGCCTGAACACGCTCGCCGGGGTCGCGATCCTGCGGCGGATCGACGCCCGTTACGGCGGCCGGCCGCCGGTCACGGTGCGGGTAGTCGATTGGGCCGATGAAGAAGGTGCGCGCTTTGGGAAGAGCCTCTTCGGTTCCTCCGCTTGCTCGGGAAACCTGGACATGGATGAAGCGCGCGTCCTGCGCGACAAGGACGGAATCACCCTGCCGGCCGCGCTGCAACAGTGCGGGCTGGATTTTGAAAAGGTGAAAGCCTGCGGCAAGGAACTGAAGAACGCCGCCGCTTACCTGGAGTTGCACATCGAGCAGGGGCCGGTCTTGCTCGACCTCGATCTTCCGCTCGGGACCGTCCTCGGCACCTTCGGCGTGGAGCGGCACGCGATCACTTTCCACGGACAGGCCGCGCACTCCGGCAGCACGCCGATGAATCGCCGCCGCGACGCCTTCCTCGCTGCCGCCAAGATGAGCCCGGAATGCTACACGATCGCGGAACGGCACGGCGGCGTTTGCACCATCGGCTCCTGCACCACGAAGCCGGGCATCGCGACCAGCGTGGTCGAGGAATGCCGGATCACGCTCGACCAGCGCCACCTCGACGCCGATGGGCTCGCGAAGATGCTGGCCGACGCGCGCGCCGCGAGTGAGCGCTTCGCGAAGGAAGGGGACGTCGAGGTCGCGTGGGAACGGCTCTGGCAGATCGAGCCGATCCTTTTCAACGAAGAGCTGGTTGCCCTCTCCGACGAAGCGATCCGCGAAACGAAGGCCAAGCCCCACCGCCTTCCCTCCGGTCCGTTGCACGATGCCGCCGAAGTCGCGCGCGCCGGCGTGCCAACGATCATGATGTTCGTGCAAAGCCTGCACGGCATCAGCCACAACAAGATCGAGGATACGAAAGAAGAGCACCTCGAAATGGCAGTGCGCGCGTTCGACAAATTAGCCGACAAAGCCATGCGGTGGATGGTGAGCGGCGAATAGGCAAGCTCTACGACATCCTTGCCGAAGCGCATCGCCGCGACGACCGCGTAAGCGCCCGCGACCTATCAACATTCCGGCGCTCTAGCTCCACGAGGAAGTTGGGGGAGCCTCGCCGTCAGTTGTAGATCGTCTTCCGTTCCGGGCCAGCGATGATCTTTTGAAAGCGCGGATCGTTCCGCAGCGGATCCCATTCCCAACGCGAGCGGAGATCCTGTAGCGTGACGCTCCCTTCACCAAAGTTGACCGCTCCCGGCGTCGTGATGAGGCGCTCGAGCAACGCCATCGCCTTGTCGATCTCGCCGGTGTGCGCGTAAACGAGGGCCAGATTTGCTTCGTAGAACGCGCCGAGGAGCGCGTCTTTGCGGACAGGTGTCAGTTCGATCGCGCGCTGCGCTTCGCGAATCGCTTCATCGTGGCGCTGCAGGAATGCATCGACCAGGGCGAGCGCCGCGTAGCGGCTCGCATCGGTCGGATGGGTGTCGACTTGCTTTTGGAATTCGGCGCGGGCGCGTTCGAATTGCGCCCGACCGCGATCTGGATCACTGCGCGCCAGGGCGAGGCAGCCTTCCAGGTACGCCCGCGGAATAGCCGGCCCGCTGGGGACGTTAAAGCGTTCGAAGCGCCCGTCGGCGACCGCTGCTGCGGCCTGCTTGAAGTCGCGCGCAATCATCGCGAACTGCCAGTTCGTTAAGGCCACTGCTTCGGCGTCCGCGCCAGGTGAGACCGCGGAAAAAAATTTCCGCGCAGCGTCCACATCGCCGCGTTCGAAAATTTCCACATAAGCGCGAAACATCGACGCCGCGGACGACGTCGGTGCCATCGCATAGAGATTGTCGGCGGAAACTTTGCTCCCGGCCCAATCCCGAATCATGAAGTGCGTGAATGTTTCTTCCTGCGCGATGCCGGCGTTCCGCGGGTCGCGACTGAGGGCACGGCCATACTCGCGCAACGCGTCGCGCCAGCG
>JBKJKL010000480.1:0-4812 GCA_046597485.1 Chthoniobacterales bacterium | reverse complement strand
TTGACGCGGAAGGTCTGCTTCATCTTCGTCTTCCCGAAGGTCATCTCCGCGGTGTAATCGCCGCTCGCGATGAGCTTCTTCGGATCCTGGCCGCCGTATTGGGTCAGCACATCCTTGGTCGGAAGCAGATCCCAATTCATCCTCGTCAAGCCCTGCGCAGGGGTGGCCTTCAAGTTTGCGATCGGCGTGCCGGCGGCGTTGGTGATCGCGATCTTCATCTCGTCGCCCGTGTATTCCTTCACCCAGATGGTGAAGACCGCGCCTTCCGGCGGGTTCTTGCCCTGGTAATCGCCCTTGCCGCCCCATTCCACCCAGCCGGGTAGTTGATAGGCGCCGTTCACCGGCGGGACGGGGAAGAGGTGCGCGGGCAGGGCCGCCACCTCGGGACTCAGGTCACGCAGCGGCCGGGTGTCGTCGATGATCGCGATGCTGCGACCGTGCGTCGCGATGACGAGATCGTTCGTGCGCGGATGAATTTGAATGTCGTCCACGCGCACCGCCGGCAAGTCGCCGAAACGCATCCATTTCCCGCCGCCATCAAACGAGGCAAACATCCCAAGATGCGTCCCGAGATAGAGGAGGTTCGGGTTTACCAAATCTTCCCGCACCACCTCGACTGGCGCATTCGGCGGCAGGCCCTGGCCGACCACGCTCTGCCAGGTCGCGCCGCCATCGGTCGTCCGCACAATCATCGGGCGGTCATCGCCGGCGCGATAGGCGTTCAAGGCCACGTAGGCGACCTTCGGATCCTGGTGGCCCGGTTCGATGCGGACGACCCAGCGGCCGCGCACCTCCTCCGGGAGGTTCTGCGTCAACTCTGTCCACTTCCCGCCGTCGTTCTCCGTGATCCAGAGGCGCCCATCATCCGTCCCGGCCCAAAGCAGGCCGGCTTTCACCGTCGACTCGGCTAACGAGTAGATGACGCCGTAGTTTTCCGCGCCGGTGCCGCTCGTGTTCACCTTGTCCGGCTCATTGCGGGTCAGGTCGGGGCTGATGACCTGGTAGTTCTCGCCGCGCTCGGTGAGGCGGAAGACGCGATTGCCCGCAAGGTAGATCTGGCCGGGCTTGTATTTGCTCGCGATGAGCGGGGCATTCCAATGGAAGCGATAGGCCTGTTGGCCTTCCGGCGGCGCGGGGCGGAGCTGCTTCATCTCGCCGTTGCGGATGTTCATGCGATGCACGGAGCCTTCCTGGCTCTCGGCGTAGATGGTGTCTTTGTCGGTCGGGTCGAAGACAATGTAGAAGCCGTCGCCGCCGCCGAGGTTGGTCCAGTCGGCGTTGATGATGCCTTCCTTGTTCTGCGTCCCGCTGGGTCCGACCCAGTTGCAATTATCCTGCAAGCCGCCCGCGATGCGGTAGAACGGCTGCGAATCGTCGAGTGAAATGCGGTAGAACTGGCCCGCCGGAATGACCGCGAGATGGTCCCAGTTTTTCCCGCCGGCGTAGCTCTGGTAGACGCCGCCATCGTTGCCGAGCAGGAGACGCTGCGAGATTGGCATTTTCGCCGGCTTGTCCTTGTCTTCCGGCTTGGCCGGCTTCGGCGCCGGCGCGCTCCCGGCCTGGATGGCGAGCGCGTGGCAGTCGGGGTGAATCTTCTCCGAAAGATCTTCGCGGAACGATTTCCCGCCATCATCCGAGACGAGTAGCGCAAGGCCGAGCACGTAGACGCGCTGATCATTCGCGGGGTCGATCCGGATCTGGCTGAAGTAAAAGGGACGTGGATCGATGTCGCTCGTCCGCGTCCATTTTTCGCCGCCATCGTCTGAGCGGAAGATGCCGCCGCGCTTGCTGTGGATGTCGCGCAGCTCGCTCGCGCCGCCTTCGTCGCTTTGCACCACTGCGATGACCACGCCGGGCTTGCTCGCCGAAGTGCTCAAGCCGATGCGGCCGGTGCCGGGCGGCAGGCCGTTGCCCAGCTTCTTCCAGGCGCCGCCGCCGTTCACACTCTTATAGATGCCGCCGACGTCCTCGCCATCGGTCGCTGCCGCGCCAGAGAGAAAACTCCAGGGCGTGCGCTGCCGTGCGTAAAGCGCCGCGTAGATGATCTCCGGGTTTGCCGGATCGAAGACGACATCGCCGCAACCGGTCCGCGCACCCGCGTGACCGTTCGCCTGCAGGACAGGCTTCCAATTCTTGCCGCCGTCGACCGTCTTAAAGAGGCCGCGCTCGCCGCCATCCGCCCAGAGATGACCCATCGCCGCCACGTAGGCGATGTTCGGATCCTTCGGATGCACGATAATGCGCGCGATGGCGCGGCTGTCTTTCAAGCCGGTGTTTGCCCAGGTGCCGCCGCCATCGGTCGAGCGGTAAACGCCGTTGCCCCAGCCGGAGGAGTTGCGATCATTCGCTTCGCCGGTGCCGACGTAGACAATGTCCGAGTCAGTAGGCGCAATCGCGACCGCGCCGATCGAGAGCGTGCTCTCCTTGTCGAAGACGGGATCGAAAGTGACCCCGCCGTCGCCCGTCTTGAAGACGCCGCCAGTGGCGAGGGCAACGAAGAAGACGGCGGGGTTCCGCGGATCGATCGCGATATCCGAGACGCGACCGCCCATCATGGCCGGTCCAATGCCGCGCGCCTTCAGGTTTTTAAAATGAATCTCGCTCAACGGCGGAGGCGTGAGCGTGGGCGAAGGAATCTCGGGTTGGACCTGTGGCGCCGGTGCGGGCGCGGCCGGTGGAGGCTCCTGCGCGAAGAGCGCGGTGGAACTCAGGGTGACAAGAGCGAGAAGAACGCGGAGAAGCATCCGCCAATTAGCACTGCCTTCGGCCTTTTGTCTTGCACGTCTCTCCTAGGCCGGCTTCCGGCAGCCGACCACGATGGTCCGGCCTAACAAAAGATCGGTCGTGTTCATGGCGCGGACGAAGGGCTCGTTCGCGGCATCGAGAGTGTGAAATTTGTCACGCTCCTTGCGCAGGGCGCGCGCTTCGTAGAGGCGGATGAAGGGCCAGAGGAGCGCGAGCGGCACCGCTGGCCCGCGCTGGTGTTTATCGACCGAGACGCTCAGGTCGGTGAAGCCAGCGCCGACGAGCGCGTGGGCGAGATAAAAATAGCCGACCGGGTTGATGTGGCCGTGCGTCGAGTGGTGCCGATCGTCGCCGAGTTGGAGCGGGCCGAACATGTTGTAAAAGCCGAAAAACAAATACCGCAGGCGCGAGCGGAGGTTGAGCACGTTCGGCGTGCTGACCACAAAGACACCGCCCGGTCGGAGAATGCGCGCGATCTCGCGCAGCGGCGCGCGGAAATGCTCGAGGTGCTCGATCACTTCCGTGCAGGTCACGAGGTCGAAGGAGGCGTCGGGGTAGGGGAGCGGCTCGGTGTTGAGGTTAGCCACGTCGACCTCGACATCGCCGAGCGTGATCAGATCATCGCGGTAATCGCAGGCGCGCGCGGTCACCGGAAATTCGCGCATCACGCGATCGATCAGCTCGCCGTTGCCCGCGCCGACGTCGAGGTAATCGCCGCGCAGGTTGGGCGCGAGTTCGCGGATCTTCGCCACGGTCGCGCGCAGAATTTTGTCCGTGCTCAAGCCTTCGTGCGGCAGACGGACCGCGCTCGTCTCGCCGCGCTCGAGCGCCAACTGCCGCGCGGCCTCGCGCTCGGCGCGTTCCGTTTCGGGATCTTTGCGCCGGAGGACGCTCATGCTTGTAATGGAAAAGCCGGTTCGCGCACGATCACGAGTTAACGAATGAAACGCGCCGCGGCAATTTTCATCCTTCTCGCGGCGCTCCTCGTCGTGCCGTGGTGGCTCATGATCCGTATGCCGGGCCGCAGCTTTCGCGGGCCGCCGCCGCCGTTGACCGCGGAGCAAATGCGGCTGCGCGATGAGCTGCGCACCGAGGTGCAAAAGCTGGCGGGCGAAATCGGCGAGCGGAATGTGGAGCGCTACCCGGCGCTGCGCGCCGCGGCCGATTACCTCGAAGAGTCGTTAGGCAAGACCGGCCTGCACACCCGCCGCGAAGGCTACGAATTCAACGGGCAGCTCTGCGAAAACATTGAGGCGGAACTTCCGGGAACGAGCGGCGGGATCGTCGTTGTGGGTGCGCACTACGATTCCGTCTTTGGCTCTCCGGGCGCGAACGATAACGGCAGCGGCGTGGCCGCGCTCCTCGCGCTTGCACGGCACTTCGCCGGGAAACCATCGGCGAAGACGCTGCGTTTCGTGGCCTTTGTGAACGAGGAGCCGTTCGCCTTTCAGTCGCACCGCATGGGCAGCTGGATCTACGCGGAGCAGTGTCGGGCGCGGGGCGATCGCATCCGCGGCATGCTCAGTCTCGAGACGATCGGCTATTACTCGAACGACCCCGGCTCGCAGAAATATCCGCTGCCCGGTCTCGGCGCGATCTACCCGTCGACCGGCAACTTCGTCGCCTTCGTCGGCAATGTGGCGTCGCGAGCACTCGTTAGGCGCGCGCTCGGCAGCTTCCGCGCGCAGGCCACGCTGCCGAGCGAAGGCGCGGCCCTTCCGGGCAACGTGCCGGGCGTCGGTTGGTCGGATCACTGGGCCTTCTGGGACCACGGCTATCCGGCGCTCATGGTCACGGATACCGCGCCCTTTCGTTATCCCCACTACCATCGCGCGAGCGACACGCCGGAGCAGCTCGACTACGACTCGATGGCGCGCGTCGTCGCCGGGTTGGAGCACGTCATCGCGGATTTGGCTGACGCCAAAGATTAATTGCCCGGGCGTGCCCGTCTCTTGAGCGAGCCAGTTACCCCGCTACGCTTGGGGCCGATGCGTATTTTGTTGATCGAAGACGAGAAGAAGTCGGCCGCGTTTCTCGCCCAGGGTTTGCAGGAGGCCGAGTTCCAAG
>JBKJKL010000428.1:0-4602 GCA_046597485.1 Chthoniobacterales bacterium | reverse complement strand
CACGACGGTGACGCCGAACCCTTCCCGACGCAGGCTGCGCAGGATGTTTTCCTTGAGCCCGTAATCGTAGGCGACGATCTGGTAACGGATCTCCGGGAGCGGCTGCTCGGTGATCTCGCCCGCGCTGCCGCTCGGCAAGGCCCAGAACGCGCTTTCTTGGTCGGCCGGATCCCAGCGAAACGGCGAGCGCGTGGTCACTTCGCGCACGTAATCCATCCCGATCACGCCCTCGCCGCGCGTCGCTTCCTCGACTGCCTGCGCCGCGTCGGGTGAGCTCGTCAGGCAGGCTTTCATTGCACCGCGTTCGCGGAGATGGCGCGTGAGCGCGCGGGTGTCGATGCCCTGCACGCCGGGGATGCCCCAGCGTTTTAGATACTCATCGAGCGAAAGCTCGGAGCGCCAGTTGCTCGCGATTTCGCTTAGTTCCTCGATGACAAATCCGCGCACGTGCGGCTCGCGGCTCTCCTGGTCGAGCGCGTTCGTGCCGTAGTTGCCGATGTGCGGCGCCGTCATGGCCACAATCTGGCCTCGATAGGAGGGATCGGTCAGCACTTCCTGGTAGCCGGTCATGGAGGTGTTAAAGCAAATCTCGCCGACGCGTGTGCCGGTGGCACCGAAGGATTCGCCTTCAAATATTCGGCCGTCTTCGAGAGCGAGAAGCGCGCGCATGCGCTTTGACGGTTAGCAGCTTTTCCGGCCGGAGAAAGCAAAAGCCCGGACCGCTTTCGCAGCCCGGGCTAATGGTTAAATTTTTACCCCGCTGATGCCGTTTAGGAGGATATCCCGTTCCATTCCTGTAACGGGTGGGTGACTGCCACCGACGCGTCTGTCTTCCAATAAAGGCATGACATCTTCGCCGACGACCTGGCCCCCTTTGCTTGCGCAATATCGGTCCGGGAATCACATCCTGGAATCTCGAACATCGCAGGGTAAAGCTGCGCGGCTTTCCAGCCGCAAAAATCAAAGAACTATTCCCGCAGTTCCGCGCCCAATTCGCCTTTTAACCGCTCGCGAATCCTCGCATGAACCACAGCGACTTCGTCGTTTGTAAGTGTCCGATTCCGGTCCCGATAAGTCAACGTATATGCCAGCGATTTCCGGCCGGCGGGGATGTTTCCGCTTTCGCTCCCGGCAAATAAATCGAAGAGGCGCACCTCGCTCAGGAGCGGTTCGTTCGCACCGTGAATCGCGCGCACAATTTCCGTTTGCGCGACTGTCTCCGGCACCACCAGCGCGATGTCACGCGTCACGCTTGGGAATTTTTCGATCTCCTCAAACCGAACACCGCGGCGCGCGGCCGAGACAATCTTTTCCAGGACGATCTGCGCGACAAATACCGGAGCTTCTGTCCCGAGAGCTGCGGTTCGCTCGGAGCGCAACTGGCCGGCGAGGCCGATCACTTCGTCACCGCTCAGGATCTCCGCGGCGAGCGCGAGGTCGGAATTCTCCGTGCGGCGAAAGGCGAGGTTGGGAATGCGCAGCGCGTCGATCGCACCCTTCAGGTCGAAGAAATCGTGCCGCCGTTTTTCGCCCGCGCGCCAGTGCGGCTGGCTCGCAGTCGCGCCGGAAAGGACGAGGCCGACGGCGCGTTTCTCCTGCGCGTCCGGCGGGAGGAAAATGTTTCCCAGCTCAAACAGGCGCACGCTCGCTGCGCCCATGTTCATGTTGCGCGCGAGGACGTCGAGCAAGCCGCGCACGATGCTTGGCCGCAGCGCGACATGGTCTTCGCTCAATGGGTTGCGCAACTCGACCGCGCCTTCCTGGGCAGCAGCCGCGCGCGGGATAAGCGCGGAGGTGCGCGCTTCGAAAAGACCGAGTGCGATCAGGCGCTGGCGCAGCGCGCTCTCGAAGTCGGCGGCGCGATCGGCGTCGTTCTGCGCGGTGACGCGGCTGCGGCCACTCGCGGGAATCTTGTCGATCCCGTGGGCGCGCATCACTTCCTCGATCAGGTCGACTTCGCGGCGCAGATCGCGGCGGAAACTCGGGATCTGCCAACTGCTTGAAGTCTCGGAGGCGTTCGTTCTCTCGAGGCCGAAACCCGTCAAAATCTTCTCCACTTCCGCCGAAGCGACCTGCACGCCTAACAAGTCGTTACAGCGCGCATAGCGAATTGTTACCTCGTCCGGACGGGTCAGGGGAGCGCCTGCCGTCACGGTCTCGGCCGCTGGCGTGCTGCCCGCGATCTCCTGCATCAATTCCGCGGCGCGTTGCGAGGCGCGCAGGGTCAGGCCACTATCGACGCCGCGTTCGAAGCGATAGCTCGCGTCGCTCGGAAGATTCAGAGAGCGAGCTGTCCGGCGGATGTTCGACGGAAGAAAGAAAGCAGACTCGAGCAGGACGTTCTGCGTCGCGTCCGTCACGCCGGTGTCCTCGCCGCCCATGACGCCGCCGATTGCGACGGCGCGCGCTTCATCGGCGATCATCAGGTCGCGATCGCTGAGCGAATATTCGCGGCCATCGAGCGCGAGAAACTTCTCCCCCTTGTTCGCAAGGCGCACATTGATCGCACCACTCAGTTTGTCGGCGTCGAAAGCGTGGAGCGGTTGCCCGAGCTCGAGCATCACGAAGTTGGTGATGTCGACGATGTTGTTGATCGGTCGGAGTCCAGCGCTTTCCAGCTTGGCGCGGAGCCAGTCGGGACTCGGGCGAACGGTCACACCGTCGATCCGCCGCGCGGAGTAGAATGGGCATTCCTCCGAGGCGCTGATCTGGACGCTCGCGTTCTCGACCGTGGCCGGCTCGGACAGCTCGGGCGGGCGCAGCAGCTTGCTAGTCAGGGCAGCGATTTCGCGCGCGAGGCCGCGATAGCTCAGCAGATCAGAGCGGTTTGGCGTGATCTCGACATCGAGCACGGTGTCGGATCGAAGAATCGTCGAGAGCGGCGCGCCCACTTCCGCTTCCGGCGAGAGAATGAGGAGTCCATCGCCATCGGCGGAGATGAGTAGCTCGCTTGGGCTGCAAAGCATGCCCTGCGACTCCACGCCGCGCAGCTTGCTCACCTTGATCTTGAGCCCGTTAGGCAGTGCCGCACCGGGAAGCGCGACCGGCACCTTGTCGCCCGCGCGGAAATTCTTCGCGCCGCAGACGATCTGGCGATGCTCATTCGTGCCGTCGTTCACATCGCAAACGCTCAGGCGATCGGCGTTCGGATGTTGGATAAAGCTGTTGATCTGCCCGACCACGACATGCTCGAAGCTGCCGCCGCGCTGCTCAATCCCCTCGATCTCGACTCCGGCGAAAGTCAACAGGCCGGCGAGCTCGTCGACACTCGCCGGCAACTCGACAAATTCGCGCAGCCAATTGACGGAAAACTTCATAACGGCCTTCTCGCGACGGAACGGATCACGGGCGTCCCGCCTGTGCGGCCAGCAGGCGTCTCGCCTGCCGAAACTTGCGGAGAAACGTGCAGGCGGGACGCCCGCACGCCGCACAGCCGGGACGGCCGTGCTCCGTTCGATCGGGCCACGCTCACGCGAACTGCCTCAGGAAGCGGAGATCGTTCTGCGAGAAGAGGCGGATATCCGGGATGTCGAAGAGGATCATGGCCAGGCGGTCCATGCCGAGGCCGAAGGCGAACCCGGTGTATTTTTCGGGGTCGTAGGCGTCATCGTCGCGCGAGCGATTCACTTCTTCGAAAACGGCCGGGTGAACCATCCCGCAGCCGGCGAGCTCGAGCCATTTCTCGCCACCCTTCAGCGCCTTTGATTTCACATCGACCTCGAGGCTCGGCTCAGTGAAGGGGAAAAAGTGCGGGCGAAAACGGACCTGCGTTTCGGCACCGAGCAGTTCGCGGAGGAAAAATTCCAGCGTCCCTTTCAAGTCGGCGAGGCTAACCTTCTCATCCACGTAGAGCCCCTCGATCTGGTGGAACTGCGCGCTGTGCGTCGCGTCCACTTCGTCGCGGCGATACGCGGAGCCGGGCGCGATGACGCGGATGGGCGGTGGCTGCTTTTGCATCGCGCGAATCTGCACTGTCGAAGTATGCGTGCGGAGCAGTCGGCCATCTGGCAAAAAGAAAGTGTCCTGCTCGTTACGCGCCGGGTGATCGGCCGGCGTGTTCAGCGCATCGAAGCAATACCACTCCGTCTCCACATCCGGGCCGGTCGCGAGCGCGAAGCCCATCCGGCGGAAAATGCCGATGGCGCGGTCGAGCATCTGCGTGAGCGGATGAAGCGCACCTGTTTCATGCGGTGTGCCCGGCAGCGTCAGGTCGACGTTCGCGAGCGCGCCCAGTTCTGTCTGCGCGCGGAATTTAGCGGCCGCCGAATCCAACGCGGCGGTCACGGCAGTGCGTGCCTCGTTCAGGAGCTTGCCCACGACCGGCTTCTCCTCCTTGCCGAGCGTGCGCATCTTCTCGCTCCAGGCGGAGATGCGGCCACTCTTGCCGAGATAGCCGACGCGCAAGGCCTCGAGAGCCTGCTCGTCTTTCGCGCCGCGAATCTCGCCCAAGGCGGATTCGTGCAATTCTTCCAGCGGATGAGTCATGAGTGCCGAGGAGATTTGGACGGGAGGCGTTTCCGGTAGGTGGGCGTCTCGCCCGCCGGCGAACGCGTCTCGCGTTTGCGAAATTTTGCCGGATAGAAAAGCTTGTTTCGGCGAGAC
>JBKJKL010000197.1:0-5523 GCA_046597485.1 Chthoniobacterales bacterium | reverse complement strand
CTGGGCGACGCGGGAGACCTCGCGCGGAAAATCGAATACGCGGCCACTTCGCGCGACGGGGTCGCGGCGACGGTGGCGCGCGGCCAGGAAGTTTACCTCGCGCACACCTGGAGCCGGGAGAAGGCGACCCTGCTCAACGCGATCAGCGAGCTGCTCTAGCACTCGTTAGGCCATTTTTCCAGATGATCGCCGTCTTAGCGGAACCCTCGGAGCACGATGTCGTGCGGGAGTTCTTCGAGCTCTTCAAGACGCCTTGGTGTTTTTTCCGCGACGGTTGTCGCGCGGAGGTGCTGCTCTGCTCGGGAGACGAAGTGCCGGCGAACACCGTTGGGTTGGTGCTCGGACGGCGCGAACTCGGCTTTGATCTTTTCGCGGAGGTCCGTCGGCTGCTGACCATTGGGCAATCGTCCGAGTCGGCGGCGTCGCCCACGCTCGAGCAACATATCGCCACCCTTCGGGACCAGATTCTAGCAGCCGGAATTAGCGTCACCGAAATCCCGCCGGTGCCGGCCGGCTCCGCTTTTATTGGCTGCCTGACACACGACGTGGATCATGCGCGGATTCTCTATCATCGCTTCGATCACAGCAGCGGCGGGTTCCTCGCGCGCGCCCTCGTCGGTTCCCTAGTTGATTGGCGCGCAGGCCGGAAGGACTTCGGGCAGGTTGCGCAAAACTGGCGCGCGGCTGCATCGTTGCCCTTGGCCTACGCCGGTCTGGCGCCGGATTGCTGGGATCAGTTTGAGCGCTACCTCACGGTTGAAGGTTCGCTTCCGTCGACCTTCTTTTTCGTCACCCGCCCGAATCATGCCGGCAAGAACGCGACCGATGCAAAACGCGCGGTCCGTTACACGTTGGAAGACGTGGCGGGCGACATCGCGAAGTTGCGCAACGCGGGCCGCGAGATCGCGGTCCATGGCATCGACGCCTGGTGCGATGCCGAGAGCGGTCGTGCCGAGCGCGAGAGTTTGAATCAGGAAGCCGCCGGGGTGCGAATGCACTGGCTCTATTTCGACGAGCAGTCGCCGGCCAAACTGGAAGCGGCCGGCTTCGAATACGACTCGACCGTCGGCTTCAACAACACCGTCGGCTATCGCGCCGGCACGGTGCAATGCTTCAAGCCGCTAGCGGTCGAACGTCTGCTCGAGTTGCCGCTGCACATCATGGACACGGCTCTCTTTTTTCCGTCGCACCTGCACCTCACAGAAGCCGAGGCCGAAAACGCGATCGCGCCGTTGCTCGAGAACGCCCAGCGTTTCGGCGGTGTTCTGACCGTGAACTGGCATGATCGCAGCCTCGGGCCCGAGCGCCTCTGGGAACGTCCCTACGCGCGCCTGATTGAAGCGATGCGCGAGCGGAGGGCTTGGTTCGCAACCGCGGCAGATACTGTCCGCTGGTTTCGGAAACGCCGGGCTGCCACTTTCGAGATGGTCCACGGCGGCGAGTTGCGCGTGAAAGCCGCGAGCGATGATTTGCCGGCGTTGCAGTTGCGCGTTTCCTCGCCCGGCGCGGGAGCCGCGCGCGACCTGCCCATCACGACTCCTGACCTGCTCGTCGCCGCCTAACGAATGAACCAAAAACTCACACTCGCGCAGTTCGGTTGCGGTTACTGGGGCCCGAACCTCCTGCGGAATTTCTCCGCCCTGCCGGACTGCGCGGTGAAGTACGTCGTCGATGCCAGCCCGGAGCGGCGCGCCTTTGTCGAAGCCAATTTTCCCCAGAGCCGTGCGCTCGAGTCCGTCGAGCCAGCGCTGGAGGATCCGGCGGTCGCCGCGGTTGTCATCGCCACGCCGGCGGCCTCGCACTTCGCGCTCGCGGAGAAATGCCTGCGCGCTGGCAAACACATTTTCGTCGAGAAGCCCCTCGCGACCCGCGCCGCGGAGGTTGACGCCTTGGCCGAGATTGCGCGCGAACGCGACCTGGTCGTGATGACCGGTCACACTTTCGTTTACAACTCGGCGGTCCGTTACGTGAAGACGCTCATCGACGCCGGCGACCTCGGCGAGATTCGCTACATCTACAGCCAGCGGCTGAACCTCGGCCGCATTCGATCCGACATCGACGCGCTCTGGAACTTCGCCCCGCACGACATCAGCATCATCCAGTATTGGCTGGGCGATCCGGAGCCGGTCTCGATCAATCGGCAGGGGATGGCCTACATGCAGGACGGGATCGACGACGTCGTCTTCCTGAGCCTCGAGTATCCCGGGAAGGTGATTGCGAACATTCACGTCAGCTGGCTCGATCCGCAGAAAGTGCGGAAGATGATCATCGTCGGCTCCCGCAAAATGGTCGTCTACGACGACATCGCGGAGAACAAGATCACGATCTACGACAAGGGCATCGATCGTCGCGCCATCCTGGGCGAGAACATGGATTTCGATCATCCGCAGATCGCGCAGTTCAATTACCGAAGTGGCGACATCCTGATTCCGCAGATTAAATTCAAGGAACCACTGCGGGTGGAGGCGGAGCATTTCTGCGAATGCGTGCGCGAACGGCGCGAGCCGCTTACTGGCTTGAGCCACGCGCGCAGCGTGGTCTCGATTCTTGAAAGAGCGAAACCAATGAACGAGCAAAACGGCAAGCGGGAGGTGACGGCGTGAGCGAACCGAAGCGCCGCCAGGTCGGAATCGTCGACGTGCGCTTCGGCGAGAACGTGACCGTGATCGAGCCGGCCAATCTTTACGGCTGCTCGCTGGGCGATGATTGTTTCGTCGGGCCGTTCGTCGAGATCCAGGGCGAGACAAAGATCGGGAACCGTTGCCGGATTCAGTCGCACGCCTTCATCTGCGAGCTGGTCGAGATCGGCGACGATTGCTTCATCTCGCACGGCGCGATGTTTGTGAACGATCTTTTCGCCATCGGCGGTCCAGCGAAGGGCCGCCGTGATCTCTGGCGCTCCACCCGCATCGGGAACCATGTCAGCATCGGCACCAACGTCACCGTCCTGCCGGTCGAAATCTGCGACCATGTCGTGATCGGCGCCGGCTCCGTCGTGACGAAAAACATCACCGAGCCCGGCATTTATGCTGGCAATCCGGCCCGGCTCATCCGCGCGCTTAAACCTTCCGCTTAAATGAAAATCCCGTTCGTTGACCTGCACGCCCAATATCTCAGCATCAAGGGCGAGATCGACACCGCGATCGCGGAAGTGATCGCAAAGTCGTCCTACATTCGCGGCCCGTTTGTGGAGGCCTTCGAGAAGGAATGGGCCGCCGCCGTCGGCGTCTCGCATTGCGTCTCCTGCGCGAATGGAACGGACGCGATCTACATCGGGTTGCGCGGGCTCGGCATAAAGCCAGGCGACGAGGTCATCACCTCCGCGCATTCGTGGATTTCGAGCTCGGAAGTGATCACGCAAGCCGGCGGGCGAATCGTGTTTTGCGACACCGATCCAGTGACCTTCACGATGGATCCAGCGCGACTCGCGCAGTGCATCACGCCGCGCACCGTCGGCCTCATTCCCGTGCATCTCTATGGCCAGGCCGCGGAGATGGACGCGATCATGGCGCTCGCGCAAAAGCACAATCTTTGGGTGATCGAAGACTGCGCGCAGGCGCACCTCGCGACCTTTAAGGGACGAACCGTCGGCACCTTCGGGAACCTTGCGACCTTCTCGTTTTATCCGGGCAAAAACCTCGGCGCCTACGGCGACGCGGGCGCGATCACGACGAACGACGCGAAGCTGGCGGAGTGGATGGCGACCTACGCCCGCCACGGCGGCAAAGGCGATCACATCATGGAAGGTATAAACAGCCGGATGGACGGGCTGCAAGCCGCCGTCCTGTCCGTGAAACTGCCGCACTTGAAGACGTGGACCGAAGCGCGGCGCCGCGTCGCCGCCCGCTATGACGAATTGTTCAGCGACATCCCGGAAGTAACCACTCCAGCGGTCGGCTCTGATCGCACCCACGTTTACCATCTTTACGTCATCCGGATCGACCAGCGCGACGAACTGCGCGCACACCTCAAGGCCGCCGGCATCGACACCGTCCTCAATTACCCCAAGGCGCTCCCGTTCTATCCCGCCTACGCCTATCTCGGCTATACGCCGGCCGACTTCCCCGACGCGCACGCCAATCAATCGCGCATCCTCTCGCTCCCGATCTATCCCGAGATGACAGACGAGGCGATCGCATATGTGGCGAACGCTGTGCGTGAGTTCTTCGATTCGCGCGCTGCGGTTGGCGAGACGCAGCGCACGGTCGCGACCGCCTGATTCCGGCAATCGTCGGCCCGCGCTTTCCGTTAGCTTCCGAGTTCCTCCAAGATGCCCCCGCCGCTCGCCGCCCTGCTGACCTTAGGGCTCATCGTCTACCTCTATCGGCGGGACATGCGGTTCCATCCGGAGCTTTCGAAGGCGCTTTGGATACCGCTCATCTGGATCTTCTTTAACTCATCGCGTGGCGTCTCAGAATGGATCGGGACGCTCACGGGTGTGTATGCCGGCGGGACCTCGTTGGAAGAAGGAAGTCCGATCGACCGCGCTTTTTTCGTAGGGATGATCGTCGCCGGACTCTATGTCCTTCGGAAGCGGAACGTGCGGCTGGCGGAACTAGCGCGCGACAATCGCTGGCTCGCCGTTTTCCTCGTCTACTGCTTCTGCGCGATCTTTTGGTCGGACTTCCCGTTCGTCGCTTTGAAACGCTGGATCAAAGTGCTCGGCAACCCGATTATGGTGCTCATTCTCCTGACGGAGCCAGATCCGCGGCTCGCGTTCACCGCGGTGATGAAACGCTGCGCCTACATCGTCCTCCCGGTCTCGATTCTCTTTATTAAATACTACCCGGAATACGGGCGTTCTTTTTCGCAGTGGACGGGCGCGGCCTTCAACACTGGCATCACCACGAGCAAGGGGCTTCTCGGAGTCGATTGCCTCATCTACGGCTTCTTCTTCATCTGGTATTTGCTGAATGTGCGCGAGCAGCGGCGGAACCGTTATCGGCGCGACGAGCTCGTCCTCTGCTGGGCCTTCCTCTTCATGATCTGGTGGCTTTTCCGCAGCGCGGATAGCCAGACGCCGCTGATCTCCTGCACGGTTGGCGTTGTCCTGATGCTCGTTGGCCGTTCGCGGTCGATTGAAAAACGGAACGTCGGCACCTACGTGATCGTGGCCATCATGGCTATCGTTCTCCTGCAGGGCGTGTTCGACGTTTATTCGGTGACGCTGGAACTCCTCGGTCGAAACGCGACCCTGACGGACCGGACCTTCCTCTGGGCCGATCTGTTGAAAGAACCGATCAATCGGTGGCTCGGCGCGGGCTTCGAGAGCTTCTGGCTCGGCGACCGCATCCGGCGCCTGGCAGAGCGGTGGTCCTTCGGCCCGACTCAGGCGCATAACGGCTATCTCGAGACCTACCTGAACCTCGGCCTGATCGGGCTTGCCCTGCTGATCGGCTTGCTCTTCGCGTCTTTCGCTAAGGCGCGGCAGGCGCTCGTGCGGGGTTACGAGTTCGGTAGCTTCCGGCTTGGATTTTTGGGCGCGATCATCGTTTACAACTGGACCGAGGCGTCGCTCAAAAC
>JBKJKL010000364.1:0-11170 GCA_046597485.1 Chthoniobacterales bacterium | reverse complement strand
GGGCCCGACCCTCACGCAATACAATGTGCCCGGCGTGCTCGGCGGCTGCCGATTTATGATCACCGGCTGATTGATTTGCGTTACCGGGTGATGGATCGGGACCACCGGGTAATAAATTGCGAGCGCCTTCTGCCTGTGGGAGGGACTGGGACGCTCTTCACAAGATCGTTTTCGCGAGACGCGAAAACCGGCAGGCGGGACGCCTACCCTACCCGGGCCGGAGCGGGACGGCTGGCGGGCGGCTGGGCGGCGGTTAGCCGTTGAGCTGGGCGAGGATCTCGGGGTCGCGGACGTCGGCCCAGTCGCCCTGGAGTTCGAGGGCTTGGACGGTCTGGCCGCTCTGGGCGAGGGCGCGGATGGCGTCGGTAAGCTCGTATTCGCCGCGGGGGCTAGGTTGTAGCTTGGCGGTGTAGTCGAAGATGCTGGGGCGGAAGGCGTAGACGCCGGCGTTGTACCAGGGGCTGGTGGGTTCGCCGGGCTTCGGTTTCTCGCGGAGGTCGGTGAGCTGGAACTGGTCGTTGACGAAGACGGCGCCGCCTTGGCTAACGTCGTCGCATCGTTTCACGGTAACTACTGCGGCGGTCTCGGACGGGAGACTCGTTAGGCGTGGGTAGTTAATTGGGTCGAGGAGAATGTCGCCGTAGCTAAGAAGGAAGGGCTCGCGGCCGCAGAACTCGCGGGCGAGCTCGACGACGCGGCCGGTGCCATCCTGCACGACCTGGGTGGCGTAGCTAATATTAACTCCGAGGGAGCTACCGTCGCCGAAGTGCTGGCGGACGACTTCGGCGCGCCAACCGATGATGAGGAGGAAGTCGGTCACACCAGCGGCGCGCATGCCGGTGATGATGTGCTGGAGGATGGGTTGGCCGTGGACCTGGAGCATGGGCTTCGGCAGGTCGCTGGTGAGCTCGCGCATGCGGGTGCCGCGGCCGGCGGCGAGGAGGACGGCGCGGGTGATCGGGGTCATGGGGGGAATGCTTGGGCGGGCGCGTTTGGTTTGCAATCTGTCTTTCCCGCTCGCAACGTCGCGGCCATATGCGGATGAAGTTCCTGGGGAAGTATCGTGAGGCGGGCCTGCTGCTAATGCGGCTGGGGCTGGGGGTGTTCTTCATTATCCTGGCCGGGCCGGTGCTCTTCGCGGGCCCGGGGCAGTGGATGGTCTTCGGGAGCGCGATCCGAAACCTGGGGCTGCACAGCCACTATCAGCTATGGGGATTCATTGGCGCGGTGTTGGGCTGCGTAGCGGGCGCGTTGATGATCTTCGGCTTGTTCTTCCGGCTGGGAGTCTTACTCGCGCTCCTGCTGACGCTGGTGCACCTGCTGGGGGCGCGGCATTACGCGAATGAGCTGGAGGCGATCGAGCTCTTCCTCATGTTGCTCGGGCTCCTCTTTGTCGGGCCGGGCAAGTATAGTGTGGACAAGGACTAACTACCGGCGGCGGGGGCGTGGGCGCCGTTTGGCCTCGGCTGGACGCTGGCGGCGGGCGCGGGCAGGCCGTTAACTTTCGGCTTGATGACGCTGGCGCGGGGCGCGGTGCTCTTTGGCTCTGGGGTGGGGATCTTGACCGGCTCGATGTGATGGAGCTTCAGGCCGGAGGGGACGATCGCCTCGCCGGCGTTGCGC
Source organism: Chthoniobacterales bacterium (assembly GCA_046597485.1). Lineage (GTDB taxonomy): Bacteria > Verrucomicrobiota > Verrucomicrobiia > Chthoniobacterales > UBA10450 > JACCTI01. Next base: position 9,547 of record JBKJKL010000364.1, on the reverse strand, counting down.
TTCTTCTCCAACTGGTCGAGCTCGCGGCGCATGCGGTTCTTGTTCGTCGCATAAAGGAGGGCGTTCTCGTCGCTGATCTCGTAGGCGGTGACGGCGCGGAGGAGGGCCTGGTCGAAAGATTGCCAGCCGAGGGTGGAGCCGGCCTCGATGATGTCCTGGAAGCTGCGGTTCTCGCCTTCGCCGTAAAGGATGGCTTCGCGAGTGCGGAGGCTATTCCCCATGATCTCGAGGATGAGAGAGCGGCCGCCGGCGACCTTGCTCACAAGGCGCTGGCTGACGACGTAGCGCACCGTCTCGGTGAGGCGCTGCCGGAGCTGGCCTTCCTCCTCGCTGCCGAACATGCCGAGGATGCGGTTGATCGTCTGGCCGGCATTGATCGTGTGCATGGTGGAGAAGACGAGGTGGCCGGTCTCGGACGCGGTCATGGCGATCTCCATTGTCTCGCGGTCGCGAATTTCGCCGACGAGAATGACTTTCGGCGCCTGGCGGAGCGCGGCGCGGAGGCCATCAGCGAAAGTAGGGAAATCTTTCCCGAGCTCGCGCTGGCAGAAGGCGGCCTGCTTGTGCGGGTGCACAAACTCGATCGGGTCCTCAAGGGTGACGATGTGGATCTGCTGCGATTCGTTCAGGTGATTCAACATCGCGGCGAGGGTGGTGGTCTTGCCGCTGCCGGTGCCGCCGGTGACGACGACGATCCCGTTCTTCTCCTTCACGATCTCGCGGAAGACGGGCGGCAGGCCGAGGCTGTCGATGGTGGGGACGGCGGATTGCAGCTTCCGCATGACGATGGCGTGCTGGCCGCGCTGCCGGAAGATGTTGCAGCGGAAGCGCGCGACGTCGCGCAGGGCGTAGCTGCAATCGCAGGAGCCGCGGTCGCGGAAGTCGGCAGCGAGGCGCTCGTTGCCAGCGATGATCACCTCGGCGATGGCGGCGATAAGTTCGGCAGAGAGGACGGCGCCCGGCGTGTCGATGGGGAAGTCGGTCAGCGTCCCATGCACCTCCATGAGGGGCGCCTTTCCAGCGACGAAGAGGAGATCGGAGACGCCGGCGCCGGTTTCCAGCATGCCGGTGAGTAGTGCGTCGAAGATTTCTCTGTTCATTACGTGAGTGCGGTAAGCAAAGCTAAGACCGTGCCGCGGGGAGGGGCTGCTGGAAGCGCTGCTTTCGAGAACGGATGGCGTGCGCTATGTCTGCAGCGTGCCGCCGCGCCTCGTCCCAGCCCCCACGCCCGAATCGCTCACCAACGATGAGATCCTTGCCCGGGCCCGCCAATTTTATGAGAAGATGCAGCGGCGCCGGACGGTGCGGGACTTTTCACCGCGGCCGGTGGCGCGGGAGGTGATCGAGGAATGCCTGCGCGCCGCGGGCACGGCGCCGAATGGAGCGAACCTGCAGCCGTGGCACTTCGTCGCGATCAGCGATCCGGCGGTGAAGCGCCAGATCCGCACGGCGGCGGAGGCGGAGGAGCAGGAGTTCTACGAGAAGCGCGCGCCGAAGGTCTGGCTGGAGGCGCTCGCGCCGCTCGGGACGGATTCGGCGAAGCCATTCCTCGAGATCGCGCCGTGGCTCATCGCGATCTTTGCCCAGCCCTTCCGCATCCTCGCAGATGGGACAAAGGCGCCGACGTACTACGCGATGGAATCGGTCGGGCTCGCGACCGGGATGCTCATCACCGCAGTGCACTCGTGCGGCCTAGCCGCGCTGACGCACACGCCAAGTCCGATGGGATTCCTGAACAAGATCCTCGAGCGGCCGGCGCACGAGAAGCCGTTCCTGCTCCTTGTCGTCGGTCACCCGGCGGAGGACGCGATGGTGCCGGACATCCAGCGCAAGCCGCTGGGCGAGATCAGCACCTTTCGTTAGGGCAGGGCGAGGATCGCGACGACCTCGGTCTGGATCGGCTGCCCGGTTACTTCGACGTCGCCCTCTTGCACGTAGACGTCGATCTCCGAGCGGACGCCGAATTTTCCCCGAAGGTAAATGCCGGGCTCGATCGAGAAGCAGACGCCCGGAGTGATGCGGCGGGAGTCGCGCGTCTCGAAGTTGTCGATGTTCACGCCGTTGCCGTGCACTTCTTCGCCGATGGAGTGGCCGGTGCGATGGGTGAAGAACTCTCCGTAGCCGGCTCGGACGATCACGCCACGCGAGACGTCGTCCACTTCTGCGCCGCGGACTGCTTCGCCGGCGCGCACTTTCTTCCGGACGAAATCGACTGCCGCATCGCGCGCTTCGCGGACGATATTGAAGACCTTCGTGTATTCCTCCGGCACCGTCTCGCCGACGTAGGCGGTCCAGGTCTGGTCGGTGTAAACGGCGTGCGGCGTCTGCAGCTTGGAAGCGAGATCGAGAAGGACGAAGTCGCCGCGGCGGATGGGTTGCGCGTTCTCTTTCGTGGGGACGTAGTGCGGGTTCGCGGTGTTCGCGTTGACCGAAACGATGGCGTCCGCGCCTTCACGGCCCATCCCTTCCTCCTGCCAGCGGCGGAGGATGAACTGCTCGATGTCGTACTCGGTCGTCGGTTCGTCTGCGCGGATGCGGCGCGCTATTTCGCCGAAGGCATCGAAGAAGATGCGGTGCATCTTATCAGAGGCTTCAATGTGCGACGCGAGCTGCTCCGGCGACCAGACGGCTTCGAATTGCTGCACCAGCTCGGCGCTGCTCACAAGCTCCGCGCCTAACGAGTGGATGAGCTCGATCGTCCCGGCATCAACGCGCGACATGTAGGGGATGTCGTTCATCGGCGAATACTGCATCGCGATCCGCGGCGTCTTCTTCTCCGCGGTCAGGATTTTGCGGAGCGCCTCGTGTTGTTCTTTCCAGGCGCTGTATTCGATCTTGCGGCCGGGGAGCGGGTCGAGCTTCGCCGGTTCGATGCGATGGACCAGCTTCGTCGGCTCGCCTTTGGCCGGGATAAAATAGAACCAGCGGCGGCTGCCGACGGCGTGCTCGTCCAGCTTCAGGACGCGGAGGGCGAGGGGATCGCTCCCGCGGAAGTCGTAGAAGAGCCAGCCGTCTAGTTTCGCCTTTTGCAGTGCTTCCTGGATTTGCGGGACGCGTTCGGCTGGGGTCTGTGCTGCGGGCATAGGGAGAGGGAGAAGGAAAGCGGTCACACCCGCGAGAAGTGAAAGGCGCCGCGGGTTCATGGGCGGGATGCTAGATGGACGGTCGCCGGTTCGCAATCGAGTTGCCGGGTGGGTGAACTAGAGCCGTTGCCGCAGCGCTTCGCGTAAGGCGGGACGGCGGCGGAGTTCCGCGGTCAGGGCCTCGATCGCGCGCAAGGTTTGCGGGCTGACGTGATGCTCCATCCCCTCCACGTCGTGGTCGATGACGCGTTGCTCGAGGCCGAGCAGCTGCAGGAATTCGGTCAGCAGCTCGTGTCGGCGTGCGATCTTGCGGGCGAGCGCCTCGCCGGCCGGAGTGAGGACGAGGCCGCGGTATTTTTCGTACTTGAGCAGGCCGTCGGAATCGAGCCGCTGCACCATGTTGGTCACGCTGGCCTGGGAGATCTTCAGACTTTTCGCGATGTCGACGACGCGGGCGTAGCCCTTCCCGTCAATCAATTCGAGGATGCGCTCCAGGTAATCCTCGACCGCGGTGGAACTGCGGATTGAGCGCGGCACAGCGGGAGTTTGGCCGCGCCCGCTCTCTGGTCAACTAAAGAAATATTGCCGATTGACAATTTCGTAGCGCGCGACAATTAACTTAGCCATGCCTAATTCTCAGGACGAACACGGCATGGTCCATCGCACGGCCGGTTTCCGGACCCAGCCAGCGATGGCGAGCCTGCCGGAGGTGCACCGCAGCGTGCTCATTTCGCCGCAGGCCAGCTTTTTCCGGAAGCTGCTCGCCTTCGCCGGGCCAGGTTTCCTCGTGGCGGTCGGCTACATGGATCCGGGGAACTGGGCGACGGACCTGGCGGGCGGCTCGAAGTACAACTACGCGCTTCTCTCCGTCATCATGATCTCGAATCTGATGGCGATCCTCCTCCAGGCGCTCTCCTTGAAGCTGGGAATCGTGACTGGCCGCGATCTCGCGCAAGCCTGCCGCGATCACTACAGCCGGCCTGTCTCGTTTGCGCTTTGGATTGTCTGCGAGTTGGCGATCGCGGCCTGCGACCTCGCGGAGATCATCGGCTCGGCCGTCGCGCTGCAGTTGCTCTTTGGCCTGCCGCTGCTCCCGGGCGTATGCCTTACCGCGCTCGACGTCTTGCTCGTGCTCTTTCTGCAGAACAAAGGCTTCCGTTACATCGAGGCGCTTGTCATCACGCTCATCGCGGTCATCGGCGGCTGCTTCGCATGGGAGATCCTCGCCTCACGACCGGATTTGCTCGGGGTGATGAAGGGTTTCATCCCGACGCCGGAGATCATTCACGATCCCGGCATGCTCTACATCGCGATCGGCATTCTCGGTGCGACCGTCATGCCGCATAATCTCTACCTGCACTCCAGCATCGTGCAGACGCGGAAGTATGAGCTGAGCGCGACAGGTAAACGCGAGGCGATTAAGTTCGCCACGATCGACTCGAGCCTCGCGCTCATGTTCGCGCTCTTTATCAACGCGGCGATTTTGATCGTTTCCGCCGCCACCTTCTACACCCGGGGCCGGAATGACGTGGCGGAAATTCAGGACGCCTACAAGCTCCTCTCGCCACTCCTCGGCGTGACAGGTGCGAGTACGGTTTTCGCGCTGGCGCTGCTGGCTTCCGGTCAGAGTTCCACCCTCACCGGGACGCTCGCGGGTCAGATCGTGATGGAGGGATTCCTGAACATCCGGATGCGGCCGTGGCTGCGCCGGCTGATCACGCGCGGGATCGCGATCATCCCGGCGCTCTTCGTCATCGGTATCTACGGCGAGAAGGGGACGACCGATCTGCTCGTGCTCAGCCAAGTGGTGCTGAGCCTGCAACTCAGCTTCGCCGTCTTCCCGCTGGTTCTCTTCACGAGCGACAAGCTGAAGATGGGCGAGTTTGCGAACGGCGTCGTGATCAAGTCGCTGGCCTGGGTAATCGCGATTGTGATCGCTTCGCTCAATGTCTGGCTGCTGGTGCAAACGGGGCGGGACTGGTTCAATTAGAAAGCCGCGCATGTATAAAAAGATCCTCGTCCCAGTGGAAAATCGCGAGACGGACCAGACGATCTTGCGGCACATCCGCGCCCTGGCGCGGTTGGCAAAGTCCGAGCTGCTCCTCGTGCATGTGGCAGACGGCTGGGCCGCGCGGAATTTCGAGCAGCTCCAGCTCCAGGAGAGCGAGGAAATGCGGCGCGATCGCGAGTATCTCGCCGAGCTGGAGGGCGAACTCCGCGCCGAGGGCTACGTCGCAAGTTCCGTCCTCGCGATGGGTGACCCGGCGACGGAGATCATCAAGCTCGCGGAGACAAGCGGCGCCGATTTGATCGCGATGACCACGCACGGCCACGGCTTCCTCGGCGACGTTCTCTACGGCAGCACCGCGGACAAAGTGCGGCACCGGGTGGACGTGCCGGTGCTGCTCTTGAAGGTGAAGGATTAGGCGCGTGAAAGCGCTTTTCCTAACGAACGAATATCCGCCGTCTGTTTATGGCGGCGCGGGCGTGCATGTCGATTATCTCTCGCGCGAGCTGGCAAAGTTAATGCAGATAGAAATGCGCTGCTTCGGCCGGCAGGACCTGATCGAGGGAAACCTGCGCGTGCGAGGTTTTGATCTCGATACCGCGGGTTTCGCCTGCCCGCCGCCGCTGCGTTCTGTCTTCGGCGCAGTGCAGCGCTGCACCGATTTCAACACCGCCGGGATCGATGCGGACCTCGTGCATTGCCACACGTGGTACAGCCACTTCGGCGGTATCCTTGCAAAACTGAATTACGGCATCCCGCTCGTCGTTACGGTTCACTCGCTCGAGCCGCTCCGCCCGTGGAAGCGCGAGCAGCTCGGCGGCGGATACGATTTCACCGTCTGGCTCGAGAAGACCGCGCTCGAGATGGCGGACGCAGTCATCGCCGTCTCGCATGAGACGAAGGAGGACATAGAACGACTCTTTACCATCCGGCCCGAGCGGCTGCACGTCATCCACAACGGGATCGACCTCGATGAATATCGGAAGGTCACGACGACCGCGGCGCTCGAGCGCTACGGGATCGATCCGGCGAAACCGTTCGTCCTCTTCGTTGGTCGCATCACGCGGCAGAAGGGGATCATTCATCTGGTGCGTGCGATCGAGCACATGGCGAAAGGTTTCCAGGTCGTGCTCTGCGCCGGAGCGCCCGACACCCCGGAGATCGGTGTTGAAATGGACAACGCCGTCCAGCACGCCAACGTGCAGCACGGCGGCATCATCTGGATCCGCGAGATGGCCGATAAGCCAACCGTGATCGAGCTTTACTCGCAGGCGGCGGTCTTTTGCTGCCCGTCGGTCTACGAGCCGTTTGGGATCATTAATTTAGAAGCGATGGCCTGCGAGACTGCGGTCGTCGCAAGCGCCGTCGGCGGGATTAAGGAAGTGGTCGTCGAGGGCGAGACCGGCTTCCTTGTGCCGCTGCATTTGAAGGCGGGCACCTTCGAGCCGGAAGACCCCGATGGGTTCGCGCGCGGTCTTGCCGATCGGATCAACCAGCTGATGGCCGACGAGCCGTTGCGCACCCGATTTGGCCGCGCCGGCCGGCAGCGCGCCGAGGCGAAATTCAGCTGGAACGCAATCGCGGCGCGGACGAAGGAGCTTTACGAAACGCTAATCCGATAGACTGTGGGGCTGAGGCGGCCGCCGCTTCTCATTCAGATGTTTGTCGATCGGATCAGGGTATTTGGACAAGGCGGAGACGGCGGGCGCGGTTGCGTCAGTTTCCGACGCGAGAAGTTCGTGCCAAGAGGGGGGCCGGACGGCGGAGACGGCGGCAAAGGCGGCGATGTGATCCTGCGCGCCGATGTCCATACCGACAACCTCGCGAACCTCTTCTACGAGCCGATCATCAAGGCGAAAAACGGCGGCCATGGCCTAGGCAAAAAGATGCACGGCCGCGGCTCGGCCGATAAGGTCGTGAACGTGCCGATCGGCACCATTATCTTCCGCACTGAAGCACCGCCGAAGCGCCTCGCCGATTGGGAACAGGAAGAGAAAAAACCGGAGGAAGAACCAGCCGTCCCGTATACCCCTGCGGTGGAAAAGATCGGAGATCTGACGCACGACGGTGAGGAGTTCATCCTCTGCGCGGGCGGCAAAGGTGGGAAAGGGAATGTCCACTTCAAGAGCTCCAAGAACCGCGCACCGGTTCAGTACACTGAGGGCACGGAAGGCGAACAAGGATACTTCCTGCTCGAGCTGCGCACGATCGCAGACGCGGCGTTGGTTGGTTATCCGAACGCGGGCAAGTCGACGCTGCTCGGCCAGATCTCGGCCGCGCATCCGAAGGTGGCCGCTTATCCTTTCACTACGCTTCGCCCGCACATCGGTGTGGTGGAGTTGGACGAATACCGGCGCATCACGATTGCCGACATCCCGGGCTTGATCGAAGGCGCGCATCTCAATGTCGGCCTTGGGCACGACTTCCTCCGACACATCACGCGCTGCCGTTATCTGCTCTTCGTTCTCGATGTTGCGGGGAGCGAAGGGCGACATCCGATCGAAGACCTGCAAAGTCTGCGGCGCGAGATCGACTTATACGATCCGCAGCTGTCGCTCCGGCCGTGGTGCATCGTGGCAAACAAGATGGATCTGGCCGGCAGTGAGGAAAATCTGGCAGCCTTCCGGACGCGTTTTCCGGATGTGCAGGTGATTCCGGTGGCCGCCGCCGAAGGGGAAGGGCTTCAGCAGCTTAAAGAACATCTCGCCAACTGGCTGCCGCTCCCAGAGTCCACCAATACACCTGTCGAAGACCCGGCGCTTTCAAATATCAGTTAGACAACCTCGAGCGGGAGGACAACACTCACCCCCTTTATGCCAGAGCGCGTTGTAGCGAGCTACTGCACCACATTTTTGAAGCGGGAGATGCTCCACATTTACCGCCAGGTGAGCTCGCTCCGGAGCTATCGCACCTTCGTGATGACGAAGGCTCTGCAGAACTCGGAGCTTTTTCCCCTCGATGATGTCGAACTGATCCCGAAGCCGCGCCGGAATCCGATCCGTCACGGCTGGATGAAGTATATCGAACGCCGGCCGCCGATTGTTTATCGCGGCGAATACCAGATGCTGTCGTCGCTGCTCGATCGGCGCGGGGCGGATCTGATGCACATTTACTTTGGGCACACCGGCGTGCATCTGCTGCCATTCATCGAGCGTTGGAATAAGCCGTGCGTGGTTTCGTTCCACGGAGCCGATGTCGCAAACAAAGCGGACATTCGCGACTACAGTACGAAGCTGCAGGAGCTCTTTCGCGCGGTGCCGCTGGTCCTCGCGCGCTGCCAGTCGCTCGCTGATCGCCTGGTCGATCTCGGCTGCCCGCCGCAACGCATCCGGATCAGCCGGACGGGCATCCCCTTGCAGAGCTTTCCGTATGTCCGTCGCGAGGCGCCAGCGAATGGCAAGTGGCGGTTACTCCAAGCCTGCCGGCTTATCCCGAAAAAAGGCGTCGCGACGACGCTCTGCGCCTTTGCCATTTTCCGAAAAGAGTTCCCGAACGCCGAACTGATCATCGCCGGCAAGGGCCCGCTGCAGGCGCACCTCGAGGCGCTGGCGGAGGAGCTCGGCGTCGCTTCGCGGGTGCGCTTCTGTGGCTTCCTCTCGCAGGATGAATTACGCGAACTCTACGCCTCCTCGCATCTCTTCGTGCACCCGAGTGAGACGCCGCCCGACCAGAACCAGGAAGGCATCCCGAACTCCGTCCTGGAGGCGATGGCCACTGGCCTCGCCATTCTCGGCACGCGCCACGGTGGAATCCCGGAAGCGGTCGAGCACGGTCGGCATGGTTTGCTGGTCGAGGAACGCGATTTCGAAGCGCTCGCCAACGCGATGAAAGGCGTGGCCCGCTCGCCCAACGCTTTTCGCGAGATGGGCCTGCTCGGGAGCGAATTTGTCCACGCGCACTTCGAACAATCCGCGCAGATTCGCCAGCTCGAGAGCTACTACGACGAAGCGGTCGCCTATGCTGGGGCTCGCGTCCGCGCCGCCGACGAAACGGTGGCGGTGGAGCAGCTCCCGGAGCACGTCGCGGCCAAGTAATTTCGATTCGTTAGGGCGGGGGAGGGCGCCAGCGGAAAATAGTCGCTTGCCATCCCTTCAAACGCAGCTTTGGTAAGCGCCGCAAGCGCCCCTTGAGCAGTCTGCATTTGGTCTTCGCGGCCAGTGCGCCCGCAGGGAATCGGGTCGCGCCCTTGCCACCTAACGATGAGGTCCCGTTTTCTTTTAATTTTAGTGCTCGCAGTCGCCTTCTGCGCGACGATCGGCGCGCCGGTCTTCGCGCAGGGGACGGCGCACGGCGCGGGACATGATGCAGCGGTGACTGCCGGCGCGCATGCTGAAGAGCATCACACGCTCTCGGTTAAGCCACCGGCGCTCTTCCATCTCGGTCCGTTCACGGTCACCAACTCGATGGCTGTCACCTGGTTCGTTGCGGCCGGCATCATCCTGCTCGCACAACTCGC
>JBKJKL010000281.1:0-3422 GCA_046597485.1 Chthoniobacterales bacterium | reverse complement strand
TGTGAATGTCGCCCGCGCCGCTCACGACTGGATTTGCGACCGTCCCGCCTTCGACGGGCAGACGCTCAGCTTCCCGCAGTTCCGCGGCGAGCTGGCGGGAGGCAAGTTCACGCTCTCTGGCCAGATCACTTTGCCAAAGCTGACCGAGCCGAACTTCGATCTCCTCCTCCAGACCGACAGCGCTTTGGTAGCTCGGAACGACAGCCTGACCGCGCGCGCTGATGCCAACCTGCGAATCAGCGGGCCGTTTAACCGCGCGAGCGTGACCGGGACCGTCGCCCTAACGAACAGTCACTTCCTGAAGGATATCGACCTCATCCCGATCGGCCTGCCCGGCCGTCCGCCGCCCGCGCCCGAGCCACCTTCCGCGGTGCCGGAATTATCCTTTCCAAACCCGCCACTGCGCGACTGGACCTTCGATGTCACGATCAAGACGAAGGACAAGGATCCGTTCGCGATCCGCGGCAACCTCGCGCACGGCGGCGCGGTCGTGGACATGAAGCTGAGCGGGACCGGTCTGCGTCCGCAGCTGCAGGGACTGGTGCGGCTGGAGAATGTGGAAGCAACCCTGCCGTTCAGCCGGCTGGAAATCTCGCAAGGTTTCCTCTATTTCAATCCCGATGACCCGCTCAACCCAAGCCTCGACCTACAGGGCATGTCGCTTATCCGCGACTACACCATCCGGGTTTACATCTACGGGACGGTCACGGCGCCGGAGGCGGTCTTCACGAGCGAGCCGCCGCTCCCGCAGGAGGAAATCATTTCGCTCCTGGCCACCGGAGTTACGCGCGAAGAGCTCACCGGGAACAACAACGTGCTTGCCGGTCGCGCTGCCATGCTGCTTATCCAGCAACTCTACCGGAAGGTCTTCAAGAAGAGTGGCGAACCGGCCAAGACCAACTCCGCCTTCGATCGGTTGCAGGTCGATATCGGCCAGACCGATCCACGGACGGGGCAGCAAAAAGCAACGGCGCGTTATAAGTTGAACGATCACTTCGTCCTCATCGGGGACATCGGCGTGGCGGGTGATTTCCGCGGCAAGGTGAAGTATCTCATTCGCTTCCGATGAACCGCCGGCTTCTTCTCCTGATCATGTGCGCGGCGGCGGTTGCGACGCCTCTCTCCGCCCAGGAGACCGGCGTGGACCGCGTGCGCCCGCGCAACGAAGTCGAGGAGCAAAAGAAGGAGGCGAGCAAGACCCAGAGTAAAATCGCGCAGTCGGCTAACTTCGAGATCGTGGGTGCGACCGCCTTCCCGGAGAAAGAACTGCGCGAGCAGCTAAAGGAACAGATTACTTCGATCGAACAACTCGGGCTGACTGCGGCCCGCGCCGACGATGCCTCTTTCTTCCTCCAGCTCTACTATCGGAAGCACGGCTACGAGAAGGCGGAGGTGAACTACAACTTGTTAGGCGGGAACCGGCTCCGGCTTGTCGTGAAAGAAGGCGCCCGCCTCACGCTGGCGAACGTCAACTTCGTCGGGAACGAGCACATCACTTCCGAGAAGCTCTTCGACTTCGTCATCGGCCCGACGCGCGAGCGCTACGCGAAGACGGAGAAGGCGCTGCCCTTCGTCCCGACGGATCTGGACAGCGGGGTCGATCTCGTCCGCCGCCTCTACATTGCGGAAGGGTTCTTGAACGTGATCGTGCAGGCACCGCATTACTCCTTTAACAACGGCGGCACGGAGGTCAGCGCGACGGTTGCGATCGTCGAGGGCCGGCACTTTTCCTTCGGCGACGTCAGCTTCGCTGGGCACATTGTGTTCGAGCCGAAACGGCTGCGGAAGGAGATCGCCGATCTGCTCCAGCAGCCCTACACCGAGCGCCGGCTGGCGGATATTCCGCGCCGCCTCCAGGCTTACTTTAAGAAGCGTGGTTACCATGATGTAAAAGTCGATGCCGCCGGCCACCCGGAAGCAGTCCGCGGGAGTGCGGTGCCGGTGCAGGTGACGATCGCCTCCGGGCCGGTCTACCACTTCGACGGCGCGCAGGTCACTGGATTGCGCGACCTGAAATCGAGCTACGTCACAAACCGCTTCCGCGGCCTGAGCGGGCAGCGTTACGACCCGGATGTGATCGATACCAAGTTCCGCACCCTGATGCGGACCGGCCTGTTCACCGTCCTGCAGATCAAGCCGGTGCCGATCAACGCCGACACCCTCCGGCTCGAAATCACGGCCGAAGAAGCGAAGAGTCAGGAGTTCGGTTTCTCGATCGGCTACGGCACCTACGACCGCTACATTCTGGGCGCGCAATATAGCGAGCGTAGTCTCTTCAGCACGGGGCGGCCGCTGACTACCTCGGCCGAAATCACCGGCCGCGGCTACAAGGGGGAAATCATCTACGAAGACCCGTTCCTTTTCGAGACGGAGAACCACCTGAAGTTCCGCCTCTCGGCTGTCACCTACGATTTCGACGGCTATTCGCGCTTCGAGATCGGCAGCCGCATCGACCTGACGCGCAAGTTCGGCAAAGCCTATGAAGTCGGCGCCGTCCTGATCGCGCGGCATGTCGACATCACGAAGGCGGAGATCGCGCCGCAATTCCTCGGCCGCACTTCCTATCTCGTAAACTCGATCGGCTACACCCAGACCTACGATCCGCGGAAGAGCCCGCTCGTCTCGCCGCGCGGTTTCACTTTCGACAACACCTTTGACGTCGCCACCTCCGCGATCGGCAGTCAGATCGAGTTTGTCCGCAGCACCGCGCACGTCGGCTATTACCTCCCATTCGCGCCCGAGACGCGCGTCGTGGATGTAACCGGCGCCGCGGACAAAAGCGGCCTGCGCCGTTTCTTTGAGCGCTCGATGCTCCTCTTCGGCGCGCGCGCCGGCATCGTCCACGGCTTTGGCGATAATGCGAACGGCATCCCGATTGATGAGCGTTTCTTCACCGGCGGTAGCACCACGGTGCGCAGCTTCGCCGAGCGCGACCTCGGCCCACACGACCGGCGCAATCCGATCGGCGGCGAGTTCTACAGCGTCTTCAACGCCGAGTATGAGTTTCCGATTTTCGGCGACCTCTACGGCGCGGCCTTTTTTGATGCCGGCAACCTCCTGCCCAACTCGGACGACATCGGCCTGCAGGACATGCGTTACGCGATCGGAATGGGCCTGCGTTACAAGCTCCCGATCGGTCCCGTTCGCCTCGACTATGGGGTGAACCCGTCACCGCGCGCGGAGGAAGATTTCGGCGCTTTCCATTTCAGCTTCGGCTTCGCCTTCTAGGCGCGAAAACAGCCTAACGAATGAAAGACGAAGCGCTCGGGGACATCCCGGCGGATGAGTTCCGCCAGCAGTTGCACGCAGTCGCCGACTGGATCGCCGACTACCGCGAGCAGATCGCGGAAAAGCGCATCTCGCCAGAAGGGAAGGCAGGTGCCATCCGCGCGCAGTTACCGGCCGCTGCGCCGGAAAAAGCG
>JBKJKL010000201.1:0-6938 GCA_046597485.1 Chthoniobacterales bacterium | reverse complement strand
GAGACCATCGTGGCGCGCTGCCTGGAGCGCGACCCGCATGCGCGCTACGCCTCGGCGGAGGCGGTGGCAGGAGATCTTGAGCGTTGGCTTGCCGGCTTGCCGATTTCCGCCCGGCCGATACTCGCGCCCGCCCGTTTCTTGCGTTGGTCAAAGCGGAATCCGCTGCTTGCTGCTACGGCCGCGGCCTGTTTGCTTCTCGGGCTGGCGGACGTCTGGCTCATCGCCCGGTCCGCGCCAACGCCGGTGGCCGCGGACAGAAGCATCACCGTGCTGCCCTTTGCGAACCTGAGTGGCAAAGACGACACGTTTTTCGTCGCCGGCGTGCAGGAAGACATCCTGAGGAACCTGCAGAAAGTCTCCGGCTTGAAAGTGGTCAGCCATTTGAGCACCCGCGATTTTTCGGCGGACAAGCCGCGCGATCTTGGCGAAATCGGGCGCGAACTCGGCGTGGCCTACGTCCTGCAAGGCACGGTCAGGCGGACGGAGAGCCGCGTTTCGATCAACACCACCATGAGCGAAACGAGCACGGGACGCTCGCTTTGGACGGCGCAATTCGAGCGCGACCTGCAGGGTGTCTTTGCGATCCAAAATCAGATCACGCAGAAAGTGGTCAGGCAGCTCGACGTCCATCTTTCGCCCGCGGAACAGGCAAGCCTTTACAAACCGCCGACCGACGACTTGGTTGCGTACGAATTGTATCTCCGCGCGAAGGAGGTCGGCCAGCGGCCGGGCTTACCGGGGGCGGAGCAATTCGCGAAGGAAGTCAGCTTGCTCGAGGGAGCGATCGCGCGTGACCCGCAGTTTGTCCTCGCGCTTTGCCGGCTCGCGCGGACGCACCTTTTTGCCTACTGGACGAGCGTCGATCACACGCCGGAGCGGCTGCGGGCTGCACAGGATGCGATCGAGCGCGCGGCGGCGATCGCCCCGGACGCCGGCGAAGTGCACCTGGCGCGCGGCATCTATTTTTATTGGGGCCAGCGCGAATACGAACCGGCGCTCGCGCAGTTCGGCCTCGCCCTCGCGGCCCTGCCGAACGAGGCGGACATTCCTTTCTTTGTCGGACTCATCCAGCGCCGGCAGGGAAAGTGGGATCTCTCGACGCGGCGCTTCGAGGAGGCGTGCTCGAAGGATCCGCGGAATGAATTCATGCTCTTCGATTTGGTCCGCACGAACTACTTCGCCTTGAAGCGCTACGCGGAAGCCGCCGCCACAACCGACGCGGTCCTGCGCTGGAACCCGGGCGCGTTCGATTTCCAACTCGTGCGCGCCAAGGTCGACTTCGCGAGCCGGGGCGACGTGCAGGGCTGGCACGATGTCGTCTGGGGTCCCTCGTTAGCCTATGCCGACCCGGCAAAGCTTTGCACGGAGCGGATGCGCCTGGCGCTGGCGCGGCGCGATTATCCGGCGGCCGAAGCAGCGCTCGCCAGCTCCGATAAGTTCTCGCAGTTCGACTGGGCCGGCTACCCGTCGCCACGCGAGTTCTACCTGGGTCTGATTGCGCGCGGACTCGGTGACGAAGCGAAAGCGCGACAACATCTCACCACGGCGCGCGATGAACTGGCCGCCATTGTCGCGCAGCGGCCGGACGACGCGAAAGCGTACATCGTTCTCGCGGGAATCCTGGCCCGCCTCGGCGAAAAAGAGGAGGCGCTGCGCAGGGGGGAATACGCACTCGGGCTGCGGCCGATCGTGCGCGATGCGGTCGAGGGTCCGACGATCATGGGCATGCTCGCGGGGATCTGCGCCTACCTCGGCGAGACCGAGCACGCGCTCGATCTGCTCGAGACTTCCGCGCGGATGCCGAACGTGACGAACTTCGGCGAACTCCAGACCGACGACGTCTGGGATTCGCTCCGCGATCACCCGCGCTTCGTCCGCGTGGTGGAATCGCTCCGCTCGGCTGCACGGCACTAGCAGGACGCCGCGTTCGCCCGAGAAAATCTGCTCACGAGAGGAGTCGAACCTCCACGGGTTTCCCCATACGGTCCTGAGCCGTACGCGTCTGCCATTCCGCCACGTGAGCGAGTCGCCGAAAGCGGCTGCTAAGTTGCCCGTTGCGGCTTCCGGCGCAAGCGAAAGCACCGGGCGCCGTCAGGCGCTTCGCCGCTGCCGCGCCCGTTCCTCGAGCTGGCGTGCCTGGCGCGCTTTACCGGTGGAGTGGAGCAAGTCCGAGTAGTTGGAAACGACAATGTCGTAGTCGGTCGGGAGCGGGTCGGTGGTGGCTTCCCACGTCTGGAGTGCCGCGCGATACAACTCCGCGGCCCGCTCGAAATCGCCACGCGAATGGTAGACCACCGCGAGATTGCAGCGCGATTGCGCGATGTCCGCATGCTCCGCAGGCAAGGCCGCCGTCCGGATGGCGAGGGCGCGCAGATGGACGCTCTCCGCTTCATCGAAGCGCTGCTCGTTCGTGTAGAAGACCGCCAAATTGTTCAGGACAGCGGCCACGTCCGGATGATCCGGGCCAAGGTGATTTTCGTAGAGCTCGAGCGCTTGCTGATAAGACGGCTCGGCCGCGTCCTGCCGACCCGAGCGGCGGAAGATCAGCGCTGTATTGTTCAACATCGTGCCCAAATCGGCGTAGGGCACGTCCGCCATCCGGGTGCCGATCTCGATCGCCTTTTCGTAGAAAGCGATTGCGTCGACAGCGAGGCCGAGGTGATCGCTCAGGAAGGCCAATCGGCGCGCCGAGCGGTAAAGCGCGCCCTCATCCGGCGGCTCGAGCTGGGTGAGAATATCGTGCGCCTTTAGCAAATAAGCGCGCGCCGCGCTGCGGTCGCCGGCTTGATCGTGCAATTGCCCGAGCTTCTCCAGGCTGAGCGCAAAGGCCGCGCTCTCCGGCTCGAAGATGCGGCGCGCCAATTCCACCGCCGCTTCCGCGACGCGGATCGCGTCGCGCAAATGTCCTGTCGCGCGAAGCGTGTCGAGCTTCTCGTTCAGGATCGCCCAGAGCTTCGCGTCGCCCTTTGCCACGGCCGCGCTACCAGCCTTCGGTCAATTGACTCACCAGACGGACGGCGAGGTCCTCGGCCGCGAGCGGAATGGCCTGCCGTTCATCCGTCGTCACGTCCGATCCCACGAAGAAGCTTGTTCCACCACTGATCGCGCCTGGTCCGACGAGCGGCGTCCCGTCCTTTTTCTTTAGCGTCCACGAGACCGTGACCGTGAGGTTAAACTCCGTCGTCGCGAGCACGTTCCCCCGCACGGAACGGACCGGCCCGCGTCCGATGCCGCTCACGACACCTTCGAGAATCGCGTCGGCCTGGTCGATCGAAGAAATCTGGAACGTTCCATCCTGCTGGAGCTGCTTGATCACGGTGTTCGTGACGAGCGATTCCACCCGCGGCAGGTAGGTGTTATTGCGGAAAGTCGTGACCGCGATCTTGTTCACGCCCTTCAGCGTGCTCGGCTTTACATCGCCGAGCCGATAACCCAGGCAACCGCCCAAGGAGCTCGCGAGAGCGAGCACTGCCAGCGCGCTCAGCGCCTTTTTCAATGGGGAGAAGCCGAGGGGCTGGGTGACGGTTCTGGGGCCGTCGTGGTGTCCAGCGACATCGAAGGCGGTGGCGGGAGGGACTCGTCTGCCTCCGGCGGCGGAAGCGGCGCGACATCACCCGGCGAAGTTCTCATCGGCGGCGCGCCCGAGGCCGGCCCGAGACCCGGCTTGCCGTTGCTCGTCGCGGTGGCGCTTTTCTTTGCGCCCTTCGCCGTGGCGGCGGTGAGGGACGGAGCTTGCAGCGCCTTGTCGCCCACCTTCGCCCGGATCTGAGCGACACGCTGTTTCGCGCGATTGCCCGCGGGCGAGCCCGGCTGCTGCCGGATCACGTCGTTGTAGTAGATGACCGCGGCGCGGTAGTTCTTTTGTTTGTCGTAAAATTTGGCGATCACGAACGAGTCCGAGGTCTGCTTCTGGTCGAGAATGCGCAGGTTTTCCCGGGCCTGCGCGGCCTTCTCGCTCTTCGGATAACGGAAAAGGAAATCCTGGAAGCCGGTGCGCGAACGCTCCACCGCCTTCGCGTCCTTTGTTCCGCTGCGTGCTTCCTTGAACCAGATGTAACCGATCTGATACTGCGCGTCGGCCGCCACCGGCTCGTTAGGATATTTCTCCACCACGGCCTGGTAGGCCAGCACCGCGGCGTCGGCGTTGCCCTGCTTCTCCGTGGCGCGGCCGATGTTAAACTGGGCGCGCGCGGTGTATCGGCCGAACGGCGCGGAGCGCACGATCGCGGCGAAGACGTCAACCGCGTGGTCGACCGTCTTGCGCACCGGGATGCCGAGGATCCTAATTCTCTTCCCGGCCAGGAAGGTCTCGCCAATGCGGAACTGCGCTTCGATCGCTTCTTCGAAGTGCGGGCTGCGCGGGTAATTCTCCACCAGCACGCGGTAAGCGCTCGCGGCCTTCAGCAGGTCGCCCTGTTTTTCCTGGAGGACGGCGAAACGCCAGGCTGCCCCCGCCGCAAGCGCGTCTTTCGGATGCCGGCGCACGAGGCCGCGGTAAAGTTTGATCGCGTTCTTGAAGTCGCCGCGGTTCTCCGCCGCCTGCGCCTGCTCGAAACTTTGCTGGGCCGAGCCGCTGGCTTCTTCCTGCCCGGGCGCCTCGATCTTCATCTTCGCGCTCGGCCGGATCACGATCGCCCCACGGCTGAGCTGCGAGACAGCGGCGGCCGCGATGATGAAGGAAAAAATGAGAGGGCGAGTGAGGCGCATCGGGGACTGCGGAGCGTAGGCAAAATGCCCCTCCCGTCAAGGTCTAGCGGGCGGGCGACGGTGCGCGACTTCAGCCCCAAAACGCTTCCGTCTCCCTCGTGCTTCCGCCTCGCGGGCACGGCCGATTAATAAAGACGAAAGCTTTCCTCGCGACAGAAAGCGTCGAACGCGCGCACCCCCCGCACGGCCTTCGTTTGCAGCCGCCAAGGTGTGGCTGGTTGCTTTGCGCCGCCCGGGCACCGGCCGAAAAGAGGCGCTGAAAACGTTGCGTGAAACGCAGGATTTGCACTGCGCCTGATCCTGTTACCCTCGGATCGCACCGAGCTGGATGCGTCCCGACCAGTGGCCGGGAGCGAAGGCATGAGGGGAACATTTTGAACCTGAATCAGCAGCAAAAAATCCGGCTGGGCACCTGCTCGTGGGCGCATCGTGAATGGCTCGGGAGTTTTTACCCAGCGGATCTGCCGGAGGAGCTTTGGTTCGAGCACTACGCGCGCACTTTCCCGGCGGTGGAACTCGACTCGACCTTCGAGAGCGCGCCGACGCGCGAAACTCTGGTCCGCTGGGCGGAGGGCACGCCTGCTTCCTTCCGCGTCACTTGCAAACTCCCGCGCGCCATCACCCATGCCTGCGGTCTGCGCGATTGCTCGGCGGAGTTCAACGCGTTTCTCAGCGCACTCGAGCCGCTGGCGGGGAAGCTTGCCGTCGTCCTCGTGCAGTTGCCGCCTGCGTTCGCGCCGGAGGAGGGGAAGGGCGCGCTCGTTTCCTTTTTAAAACAGCTGCCCCGGGACGTCCGGTTCGCGATCGATTTTCGCCACAGCGGCTGGCATCGGCCGCAGATCGTCCATCTCCTCCAGCGTTATCGCGTCTGTTGGGTCTGGGGCGATACCAGTCCGCTGAATGAGCGGAACCTCGCACCCTTCGAGCTCTGGCCGAATACGACCGATTTCCTCTACGTGCGTCTCCTCGGCGATATCAGCACGCGCTACGACACGGACGGGCGACGCCTGCACCATTACGGGCGCCTCTTGTGGAAACGCGAAGCCGCGCTCGAAAGCTGGGCCACGAAGATCGATCGGCACGTCCAGGAATCGCGCAGCGTCTGGGCCTTCGTAAACAATCACTACGAAGGCTATGCGCCCGCGACCTGCCAGCGCCTCGCGGAGAAACTGGGCTACGAGTTGCCGCTGCCTGCGCCGCTCGAGGCAGCGTCCGCGCCGGGCCAGATGGATCTGTTTTAGTTGTATCAGCAAATGCGTCCCGCTCTCGCGCTTCGGTTTGGCGCTACCCGAAGGCAGACGGCTTAGCTGATTATGTTTCGGTTTACGGGTGGTCCCAGGCGCGTTCCAACCCGTGGTTCATCGGCGCCGCGCTTCCTTCTTCACGGGCAACGCGGCGTCGACTTCTCGCTTTCTTGTTAGTCACCGTCTTCGTGACCATTCCGAGGGATCAGCGCAAAGGCGTGAGTGTGTCCGCCGATGTTTCCGCGCCCGACAATCACGCCGGAGGAATTGATGCCCCTGGCCCTTTGTAACTCCCAGCCCGAGCCCGCCGGAATCGCGTCATTGAGATCGATGGCCGGGCTCCGCTCGTCGGCCCAGAGAATGGCGTGCTGCACGCTGAAATCGTCGTTGTAAGCATAGCCGGTGATTTGTCCCCTGTTATTGATCCCTTCCGCATGGGAGTTGGTTAGACCACCACCGAGCGCCCCAAGATCAATCGCAGGACGGGTGCTCTTGGCCCAGAAGAGGGCGTGAAAGATACTGAAGGAATCGTTCCAGGCCTCGCCCACGATCTGACCTTTGTTATTAATCGCCTCCGCGAAGCTGTGGCTTAGCTCACCGGCGACCGTCCCGAGATCTACCGCTGGACTACTGCTGTTAGCCCAAGAAACCGCCCGATCCAGCGTGTCGTTGAACGCCCCGCCCACGATTTGGCCGGCGTCATTGATACACTGGAATTGATCTAAGCCAGCGTTGCTCAGACCAGGCAGGCCGCTGAGCTGCACAGGCGAACTGGTGCTGTCGGCCCAGACAAGCACGCGATAGAAGGTTTGGTCGCCGTTAAAGGCATTGCCGACAAATTGACCGCGCCCGTTGATGGCCAAAGAGTTGTAGCCGAGACCACCGCCCGGCCCAATTGGAGTAAACCTCAGGCCGGTACTGTTCGGCCAAAAAACGGCGTGGAACGCCAAACCAGCGGGCCGCCCGGTTACGCCGACTATCTGACCG
>JBKJKL010000355.1:0-2746 GCA_046597485.1 Chthoniobacterales bacterium | reverse complement strand
ATGTTGTCATAGAATCCCACTGCCGCGCCTACGTTGATGAAATTGAAAGCGAGATTCGCCGGAAAACTCCAAGCGCCGCCCGTCCGAGCTATGGTGGAATGAGAACCCGAAGGACCCAGCACTAGCTGCGCCTTTGCGCCGGAGGCCAGGGTTACATTACTCGAAAAGAAAAGGGTGTCGTTGACCGCGTTCCCTTTGCCCCCGAGCAGGGTGCCGTTTGCGTTGATGGTAACGGGGCCCGAAACGCCACCTGACCCACCCAGAACCGCGCCGCTGCTCACGGTCACCGGACCCGAACCGGTGGCACCGAAGTTATTCGCCAGCAGGCGACCGGCGGAAATGGTGGTGCCCCCACTGTAGAGGTTGCTTCCCGTGAGAGTAAGTGTCCCTGGTCCGGTGGTGAAGCCGCCCGACTTATCCAGTGCGCCCGCGCCGTCAATCGTTCCGGAAAAGGTGGCGTCGAAAAAGTTCGTCCGGATGTGCACTCCGCCCGTGCTGAGGGTGAAGCTCTTCGGAAAAGTGAGGTTGGCCGACGCTTGAATCGCCCCACCCACGAAGGTGAGGGGTCCGTTCATTTGCGCGTTGGCTCCGAGGGCGAGGATCCCCGGATCGTAGACCGTAATGTTCGCAGCGGTCACGGTCGCGCCGCTTTCCACCGCCAGGGTTCCGCTGCCACCCGCACCGGCTCCGTTGCCCCCGACGAAGAGATTTTGCGCTGTTGTCCAGGTGGACCCGACTCCGTTCACAATCGCAGTTCCAGTCGAGTTCACCGCGAAGGCGACGTAGCCGTTGCCGGCACTCGAGACGACGCCGCCGTTACGGATTTCCAACGTCCCGTTGCCGGCGTTGCCCACCCAGACAGATCCGTTGCAGAGCCAGGTGGAAGCGGCAGTTCCAGCACCGCTGACCAAGGCGGCTCCGTCCGCACCCGAGTTATTGCCCAGAAAGCCGCGATTTCCTGTAAGTTCGCCGCCGGCCAGAATTTCCATGCGCCCTGCGACTGTGTTGCCCACCGCAATATCTCCCAGCGTGCCGCCGTCGCTATGCGCAGGAGGATTACCGGAAGCGATCAACCCCGGGACGCTCGTGGAGCCGTTGTTCACTTCGGCCGAGCCGGGTGCGACGATCTTCAAGAGAGCGGTCCTAAGCAACCCACCGCTCAAGAGATGGAGGACGCTGGAGCCGCCGCTGTTGTCGTTAATTCCACTGCCCGAGAAGTAGACGATGCCGCCGCTGTTGTCCCAAACCGAGCCGGCTCCGGTGACCGTCACCGTTCCGCTGGAGCCGGGAAACGGAGCCACTGCGGTCGCGCTCGATTGCACGAGTCCTCCGCTGGAAACGGTCAGGGTGGCGGTTCCATTTTGCCCTAGGAAAAATGCGCCAGCATTCCAGAGGGAACCGCTGCCAGTGACGGTGGCGTTGGCCGTGCTTGAGGTGCCGTTGCCCGCGGCCGACTCGGACGCCATAAAGGTGTTTGAGGAGGCGAGGGCGCCGCCACTTTGGACATTTAAAGTCGCGTGCCCGGTCGCGCGTCCGAGGTGAAGTGTTTGGGCCGTAAGCTGCGAACCGGTGCCCGCCACATTCACGCTGCCGCTGGATCCTTGCGAACCCGTTCCGACGGAAAGGCTCGAATTAGGCAGTTGCAACATGCCGGCATTCGAGACGGTTAAGGTCCCGTTGCCGATGCGACCAGCCGTCGAGGAAAAGCCAACAGTCGCGCCTCCGGATACCTGCAGCGTTCCGCCTGAAACCAGGACGGTGCCGGTGGTTCCGTCACTCAGCGGCGTGCCACCCACGGGGATGCCGACCTGTAACGAAAGCGTCAGGGCCCCCGGGGCAGAAATCAGCGCCGTCCCCCCATTGGCGATGATCGCGATCGTGTTCGAGTCGGGCACGCGAACATCCCAATTCGAGGCAATAAACCAATTGCCTAACGAGGAGTTGGTCCACAACGTATTGGTCTGCGCCTGCCCTGACCCAAGAAGAGCGAGGAAGAGCAATCCCGGCAGAATCGCCTGAGCAATGTGCCTCGTCGCGGAAGCGGGGAAACCAGAGCCGATTTGTTGGATGCGCCTCACGAGTTTTTATAATAGCGCATCGGGCTGCGGCAGCCAAACCAAAGGCGCGGCGCATGGAAACCGCTTTCGCGGCGGTAACCTCAGGGCACGTTCTCTTTCTGCGATGGTCCGCTCAGGCCGGTGCCGGAGCGGCTACGAACGATCGAGCTATCACCGCTGTTGACGGAACCGTCGGTGTTCACGTCGGAGCGGAAGTTAGTCGCGTCAGTCGCCTGACCGGAACGGTTCCGGGTTTGCAAGGCGTCGCCCGCGTTGACGAAGCCGTCACCGTTGGTGTCGCCAAGCAGAAAGCTCGCACTGAAGGCCGTGTTCGGTAGGACTTGGGAGGAGGTGTCAGTTACGTTCGTTAAAAGCACGCTCACAGTCTGGGCGTCAGTTACTCCCGTGAGGCTCACCGTCATGGTGTTACCTGAAATAGCGGGGGAGCCGAAGATACTGGCGGTTCCCGACGTGACAGACGCATTACCGCTCACAAGGGGGTTATCAAAGGTAAACACGATGGTGTGAGCGTTACTCGTCCCACCGCTGCGGCCTTCTATCCCGGAGTTCCCGGTGATGGGTAGGTCAAGGTTGAACGAGCCGGCAACGCCATGGGCTTTGGCAGAAACCGCGCTGACTAACTGGAGCGGCGGAGTAAACCCTGGAAGACCTAGGACAATAAGCTCCAC
>JBKJKL010000083.1:0-11212 GCA_046597485.1 Chthoniobacterales bacterium | reverse complement strand
GGCGCGCGACTGCCTGGTCGAGGGTGAGGCCCTTCAGATCAGGCATGTTCCCGCTCGAGCCCGGCCCTAATGGAGGCGCGGTCGGCGCTGGGCTCGTCGTGCTCGCGGTTTCGTCGGCGAACTTTTGGTAAATGGAAACCGTCACGGGCGAGCCGCGCGCTACCTCTGTTCCGGCGGCTGGATCGCACGCGCCGGTCGCTTTCAACTCGAGGTCTTTGCTCGATGGGTTGCCGCCTTTCGCATCGAAGGCTGCCGTCAGCCCAGCCGCGAGCAGCGCCGCCTTTATCTGCGCGACCGTGTTGCCGGCAGCGATACTCGGGACCATCACGCGATCGTCGCTGACCGACGGCGAAGGCGAAACGGCCGCGACTGCGGTGGGCGCCGGCGTGGGTCCGGACGTCGACTTCTTCTCGGCCAGCTTCTGATTCAAATAGATCGTGAGCGGATCGCCGCGCTTCGCGACGGTATTCGGCAGTGGATCTTGCCGGGCGATGATTCTTCCAGCGGTGCTGCCCGCGCCGGTGCTGGCCGCAACCTTGGGCGTGAATCCGGCCTGTTTCGCCGCCTCGACCGCTTTTCCTGCATCGTCATAACCGGTCACGTTCGGCACCGTGATTGTGTCGGCGGTCTCAGCGGCGCCGCACGCTTGCGCTTTGGCGGGAAGATCAGCCGCCGCGCCAAGTTCAATCGACGCGCCGACAACAGTCGCACCGATTGCCGTCACCATGTATTCGACCGATTTTATTTCACAGATCGCGCCTTTGATCGCGCTGATGATGCCAGCAGCTTCGTTCTTGTATTCCTGCAGTTTGCTGACGGTTTCGGTAATGACCTTCAGGCGGGAGAGATCGATGCTCGGGACGAAGCTCACGCTCACGTCGGATCCGGAGAGTGCGAGCGTGGCGTCCAGGTTCTGCAGGCGCTTGCGCAACTCAGGGGGAAGGATGGAATCGTATTCGCGCAGGTGATGTTCGGAGCGCATTCGATCCAAGTCCTGCAAAAGCTCGACGCGCCGGCCCGGAAGCGATTTAGCTAAGCGCTCCAAGACCGTCCTGTCGTTCGTCGCCTGGGCGGCATCTTTCCCGGTGGCGCTCAGTTCCGCTTCGATCTTGTCGGCTGTTTCTTGCAGCTTCGCCTGGAGCGGGCCGAAATCCGGCAAAGCCAGGGCCAGGCTCCCGCGGCTCTTATCCGCGGCCTGGGCCTGCTTCTCCAGCTGACCGATCTCGGCCGTGAGTCTGATCGCGCTGCTGTGTTTGGCCACGATGATATCGCCCTCTGCCTTCGACGTGCACCGAGCCGCCAGAGCGATCGCTTCGTCGAGGGTTGATCGAAGAGATTGTTCCTTCGCCAAGGATTCCTCGCGCAACGAATTGATTTTCTCCGCCAACGCCGCCGCCTCTTTGCAGGGAGCGTCGTTTTTCGCGTCGAAAACTTTTTGCGCGTTCTTCATCTCCGCGAGCAACGCTTCGACGCGGCCGCGGGCCGCGGCGCATTTGGCCGAGAGCAGATTGATCGTCTGGTCTGTGCTCCCGATGCTACGCGCTGCGCTCTTCCAACCGGCGACCCGATCTTCGAGCCCGGTGATCGCTTTCGTCAGTTCGCTCCAATCCTTCTCCAACTGGACGGTGAACGCGCGCGCGGCCAGCGCCGGTTTGAGCAGATCGACCGGCACGCCCCGATTGAGCACTTTTTCGTAGCCTGTCGCGGTCACATTGAGGGCGAGGCCTTTGCGTATCTCTTCGAGCGGCGTCCCCGGGACATCGCTGCTCCGGAAATCGGCTTCGCCGGAAGTTTTGGTGTTTCGGCCGAAGACCCAGACGCCGTTGGCCAGGAGGAAATCGACATCCGCATTGTGAACTCTGGCCCCGCTCGGGTCGCGGACTTCCACGATTAGCCGGATCGGATTGCTCTCCGCCAAATCAGGATCAAGGGCGAAGGTCGCGCGGCCTTTGCCTTTGGAAAAAGGAAGGGGTTTCGTGACCGCGACGGTCTTGGTTTGGATCTGGTATCCTTCTGCCTGGACGGTGACTTCCTGGCGTTCCGCTAACACGCCCACCAAGGTCGCTTTTCCACTGCTATCTGTATTCGCGCCGATCGTCCCGGCCTTCACGTAGGCACCCGGAAGCGGCGCGGGTTGGCTCTTTTCGTCCGTCGGATCCTTCTTCAGCACCGTCACCTCGATGGTGTCCTCGCCTTCGTCTTTTTTCGCTTTTGGCTCGAGGTCGAAGGTGAGCAGCTTTTCCCGGTCGCCGACGAGCAGGCGGAATTCGCCTTTTTCGTCGCGGTAATAATCGTGCGAGATGCGCACGGCAAAGGTGCCGATCTCCTCGACCACGAATGTGACCGTGCCGTTCCCGTCCGTTGTGCCGGGATAGTAACCGGGTCCGTCCAGGATCACGCTCGCGTCGCCGATCAGCTTGTCCGTTTTCGTTCGATCGCGCAGCGTGATTGTGACCTTCGCGCCGCTCAAGGCCGTCTTCTCCAGCGTCACGCTATCGGCGGTGACCTTCTTGCCAATTTGCGCCTGTGTGAGTGTGATCTGTTTCGCGATCTTCTTGTAACCAGTGCGCGAGACGGTCAGGCCGAGCGTGGCGCTCGACCCCGCCTGGGTATACCAGACCGGAATCGTGGCGCGCCCGTCCGCGCCGGTTACACCAGGGAAGCGGCCGGTCTTCGCACCGATCGAAGCATCCAGGATCAAAACCGCCGCGCCTTCGAGCGGTCCGTCCTTGTCCTTCACCTCGATCACCGTGTTGATAATGTCCGTGCCGCCGGCATCTACTTTACGCTTGAGGGTGAACTCCACCAGCGGTGGACGAGTCGGGAATTGCTTCCCGAACTCAAGGTTGCGCGACTCCGATCGCATGTCCTCACGCGCCACCTCGATGGCAAGATCGAGCGCCTCGCCGCTTTTCACCTGCACGTCGATCCGGGCCAGGCCCTGCGCATTCGTTGGTTGCTGATAATCCTGCGGGACCACGACGCCTCGGCGAAAGAGAAAGACCTGCGACTGATAGACGTTGACCATCGCATTCGTGATCGGTTTGCCCGCGTCATCGACCACGCGGACAGCAAGATGAACGGTCTGATCAGCGCCGGCCGCTAAGGGTGGAATGGCGAAACTCCCTAACGAGAGCAGCAGTCCGATGGAAGCGAGCGCCCGCCGATGGGAGATCGGTTTCAAAGCAAGAATGGTTTGCGGCTCCGTGGCCGGTTCGGTCAAGCGCAAAGGCGGAGGATAATCTTTACCAAAGGTGCGCCCTTTCCTAAGATCCGAGACGAAAAGGAAAGGTCTCGCGATGCATACTTTTCTGCTGACTTCGCTCCTCTTACTCGCCGCTGCGCCGGTAAAGGACAACGCCATTCGGGCGATGTTCACGAAAGAAGGCTTCACGTTGACCATCACCGCGCGGTGCGACCGCGCCGAGCCGCAGTGTCCTTTCGAAGCGCAGATCGATGCGCCGAGCCCTCTCTTCGAGAAAATCGAAGGCGTGGATTACACCTACATTCCCGAGCGGCGAATCTCGCCGGCGCCAGTCAAGGATGCGGCGAGCCATTTTCGTTTCGAGGGCCGGCAGACGCACGGCGAAAACGTTTGGGCGAAGGTGAAGTTAAAAGGCGAGGGCGATGCGGCGGCGAAAACGTTTCTGCTCGAAGGGAAAGTCCCCTATGCCGTCGAGGTGACGCCACCCCTTCCCACGGGCCTGCGTTTTGAAGACAGCTACGTCCAGCAATATATGGAAGGCACTCCGATCGACTACTATCTGTTTTGCCTCAACTTGCGCGGTGAGGCGGGAGCAGTCGCCCGCATCCGGTCGGTCCATTACCAGATTGTGGACTCAGCCGATGCGAAGACGAAAATTTCGCCACTGATGGCGAACGATTTCTACCTCGAGGTAGGCATGAGGAAGGACGCCAAGTGGGATGTCACCGCAGTCATTCGCTGGAAGGACGGCAACTCGACCACGCACAAATTACCAGTGAGACCGCGGTAGATTGACAGCGG
Source organism: Chthoniobacterales bacterium (assembly GCA_046597485.1). Taxonomy (GTDB): domain Bacteria; phylum Verrucomicrobiota; class Verrucomicrobiia; order Chthoniobacterales; family UBA10450; genus JACCTI01. Next base: position 7,206 of record JBKJKL010000083.1, on the reverse strand, counting down.
ACGTGCTTTTTTTACTTCGATGAAGCGGTAATCACGCTCTCGGTCAGGTCCGGGATGACCTCCGCCGTGCCTGTGATTTACTTACGCAGGTTGAGCTTCACGAGCAGGCTTTTATACCGCTCGGAATTCGACTTGCTCAGGTAATCGAGCAAGCTCCGACGCATCGCCACCATCTTGAGAAGGCCGCGGCGCGAGGAGTGATCTTTCGCGTGACTCTTGAGGTGATCCGTCAACTGCGCGATCCGGTGTGTGAGAAGCGCGACCTGTACGTCCGCACTACCCGTGTCCTTTTCGTGCAGTTGGAACTGCCCCATATCCATCGTGTCACTGCTTTCTGCCATAACGAAGACGGCCAGTGTAAATGAGGAATCAGGATGCGCAAGGGCCGCCGCGCGTTGGTTTCCAGCAACCCCTTCCCTCTCCGTATAATTTGTCTTGAATGAGGCTGCCCGATTCCGGCACGCTCCGCTCAACTCCGTCGCACTCCTATGTATAAACGCCATCTTATCATCCGAAACGCCGTTGCGGTCGCTCTCTTCCTCAGTCCGCTGGCCCGTCTCTCAGCGCAGGTCGCAGTCACCAGTCCACCGCCGGGTAATCCGGCGCTCGCGCCGGCCGATCAAAATGGCAACGCCGTCCCCGCCGCGCAGGCCGAGGCGACGACCGATCGCGTCTTTGTGACCGGTTCCATCATCCCGACTGCGGCCGAAGTGGGGCCAAACCCGGTCATCAACACCAACCGCGACCTGATTAACAAATCCGGCGAGCGCACTGCGGAGGAATTGTTGCGCAACCTACCGATCGCAAACGCAAACGGTGTCCCAGTTTCCAATAATGAGAACGGCTCGAACACTGCCGTCGGCGGCGCGACCATCGCGCTCCGCGGCTTCGACGCTCGCGCGACCCTCATCCTGCTCGATGGCCGCCGCCTTGCGCCTTATCCGGTGAGCAACGCCGGCATCGTCTTCATCGATCTGAACTCGATCCCGCAATCGTCGATCGAGTCGATTGAAATCCTGAAGGACGGCGCCTCCACCACTTACGGCGCGGATGCCGTGGCCGGCGTCGTGAACGTGAAACGCTATCGCGAGTATCGCGGCGTGCTCGCCTCGGTCGAGTACGGCAACACGACCGACAAGGACTCCGGCTCTTTTCAAACTTATCTGCTCTTCGGCGTCGGCGACGGGAAAACGAACGTCTCGGGCACGATTAACTATTACCATCGCAACTCGATCTTTAATCGCGACCGCGATTACTCCGCCGTTCCGCCTTTCCTGAGCAGTAACTCGAGTCCCTACAATCTCGAGCTGAGCAAAACCGCCGTGATCGCGGCCGGAGGCATAGCCCTCCCGGGTGCCGGTACGACCCAGATCGGCCGTGCGCCTTTCTTGACCAACGGGACCGCACCAGCCTCACAATACGTCTACACCACGAACTATCGGAACCGGTTCAACTTCAATCAATTCTCCCTCTCCTTCCCCGAGCAGGAACGCTACGGCGGCTACGTCGCGCTCGATCACAAGTTCATCGGCGACTCGCTCGTCGTGTATGGCGATTTCATGTATCAGCAAGTGAAGACGCACACCGAGCTCGCACCACCGGCGACCGGTAACTTTCAGAGTGCGGGCCAGACCACGGTCGTCATCCCGCCACGGGTCCCCAACTTCACCGGCACCACCCCGCTTGGCGGACCGACCTACGCCGAGACTGGCCTGACGCCCGGCGCCTTCAATCCGTTCAACCCCTTCAACCAGATCATCTCTGGTAGCTCGCGCGCCCGTCTCGCAGAGTTCGGCAACCGCAAGTTCGACAAGGAAACGGAAGCGCTCCTCGGCACCTTCGGACTGCGCGGCGACAAACTGTTCGACGGCACCTGGGGCTACGACACCGGCTATCGCTACAGCGAAATTAAGAACGTCGCGACCGGCGACCAGGTTTCGATCTCGCGCTTCAACCGCATTGTGAACCAAGCTGATCCGATCTTTCGGCCGACCTCGTCGCAATACATCGGGACGACGACCGCCTTCAATCCGTTCGGCGACTACCGCGTGCCGATTCCGAGCAATCAGGCGTCGGTCGACTTCGCGCGCATTCACCCGACCGATCGCGACGTCTCGAAGCTTTGGACACTCGACGCCACGGTTTACACCACCTCGCTCATCCGTCTCCCGGCCGGCGGACTCGGCTTTGCTTTTGGTGGCCAGTACCGTCACGAGTCGCTTGAGGAAGCGCCCGACGAACTGAACATCCGTGGCGACGTGGCCGGCAACTCGCCGATCCAGCCGGCGCGCGGCGGCCGGAAATCGTTCGCCTTCTACACCGAGGCGAGCATCCCGATCTTCAGCCAGGACGCTTCCATCCCCGGCTTCTACGCGCTCGATATCACCGCCGCCGCTCGCTACGAAGAATTCCGGAACAACAACACGAACGTCGCGGTGCCGAAAGTGGGCCTCCGTTGGCAGCCGTTTGATAGTTCCCTTACGCTGCGCGGCACCTGGGGCAAAGGCTTCCGCGAGCCGTCGCTCGAGGAACTCTATTCGGCGCCTGCTTTCAGCATCCAGGGGTCAAACGACCCGCGTCGCGGCGGCGTCTTTGAGTCGGAAACGCCAGTCCTGACCAAGAGCAACCCTAACCTGCAGCCGGAGGATTCTAAGACCTATAGCGCCGGCCTGGTTTACTCGCCGAAATTCGTCCCCAGCCTCACGCTCACGCTCGACTTCTGGCGCATCGAACGCAGCGGCGTTGTCCGCTCGCCGTTCCCGAACGACGTCCTTCAGCGCGAACTAACGAACTCCCTGCTCGCGGGTGAGCGTGTCATCCGGTTAAACAGCGGCGCTATCTCGCTCATCGAGCTTTCGAATCAAAACGAAGCCGCCGAAAGCGCGGAAGGCATCGACGCGGGCATTCAGTTCGTGCACGAGACAAACTTCGGCACCTTCACTTCGATCACGCAGATCTCGTATCTGAATTCGTTCGAGGTCGAACGGACCGCGGGCACCCGCCGGCTGGATCTCGTCTCGCAAACGACCGATATCGCCGCCTCGAACGAAGGCTACTACCGCTGGCGCGGAACGACGCAGCTCGACTGGGCCTGGCACGGCTTCGATCTCGTCAACACTCTCCGCTACACCGATGGTTTCCGGGAGCTCGACTCGGATGACAACTTCCATTGGGTGGAAGCACGCTGGCTGGTCGATCTGCAGGCCTCCTACGACTTCAGCGCGCTCGTGAAACGGACCGCCGTCACCGCTGGTTACTCGAAGAACTCGAAGGAAATCGCCGGCGCGTCTGTCGCGGCTGGGCCCACCGGCTTCTTCGGTTACCTGCTCAACGGCACGCGCCTGACCATCGGCTGCAACAACATCTTCGATCGCGATCCGCCGAAAGCCTTCGGCGAAGGCGGCAACGCGGTCGGCTATCCCGGCTTCACCTACGATTCGACCGGCCGCTTCATCTACGCGCGCCTGCAGAAGAAGTTCTAATCCGGCAAAATCCGGCTCATTCGAGCGCCTGGCCCTTCGCGGGGTCAGGCGCTTTTTCTGTACCGGCAGGTCATAGACTCGCCGCGAGGAAACTGGGTAGCTTTTACAAGCTCGCGAATGGGCGGCAGAGGCAGGAGCTGTTGATCTTGAGGTCGGCTTTCGCCCATGCTTTCCGGAAGCGCGCCCGCACCGCGACCGCTTCCGGTTTCTTCTGCGCGCGCAGGCTTTCGGTCAGGCCGTAAAGCGACCAGCCGTTTTCCGGCAGGCGCTTTAGATCCTCGCGAAAGACTTCTTCGGCCTCAGCGAAACTGCCGGCCTTCATCAGGCTCGCGCCGAGCGAATGGCGGAGCGGGATCATCCAGCCGGGCGGCTCGTCGTAGCGAAGCGCATCCTCCAACTGCACCGCTGCGCGCAAGCCGGCGATCCCCTCGTCCACCTTCCCCTCCGCGACCAGGATCTCGCTTTCGAGCATTTGGCGGACGAGCGCGAGGACCGTCTCGCCCGTGTTGTTGCCCACTTCCGTCTCCTTCGGCACCGCCACCGCGCGCTCGTTAAAGATCGCCTGCTCGCGGCGCGCGTTTTCCGATTCGCCCTTGGCGGCAAAGGCGATCGTCCGCGCGGCATGATGAAAGGCGCGGGTGAACGGCATGTAATCCGCATAATCCGCAGGCGCGGCGAGGATCTCGTCCCACTGACCAAAGCGGACCATCGCCTCGAGCGGCAGGGCCATGAACGCCTCCGTCTTGAGCGGTTCCTTCGCGATGAAGTCTGACGGTAGGTCAGCGATCATCTGGCGCAGGTTTTCGAGCGCGATCTTGCTCTGGCCGGTCATGAGTGCGGCGTAGGCGAGCATGTGCTGATTATGCGCGGCATACACCGGTATCATGCCCGCCGGCTTTTGCCCAAGCCACTTCCGGTAGCGCTTGTCGTCTACGATAGCCTTCGCATTCGTCTGGATCGCCTTCTCCCAATTGCCGGTGCGGATGTCGATGTGCGACGGCATGTGGACGTTGTGCGCGAGGCCGGGCTGCAGAGTACGCAAGCGATCAGCGGCTACGATTGCCTTCTCCGGATGCGGCGAGGCCTCGATCGCGTGGATGTAGAGGTGATTGGCGAAGGGATGCTGCCGGTTCAATTTCAAAACTGCCTCGAGCGTCGCGACGATCTCCTCCGTCCCGGGATTCGCCTGACCTTGCGCGGTCCATTGGTTCCACGGGTTCTGGTCCATCATCGCTTCGGCAAAGAGCACGCCGACATCCGGGTCCTTCGGGTATTGCCTCCAGACCTCGCGCATCGCGTCAGCATAGGCGAGATCGAGGGGCGCGCGGTCCTCCGGTTGGGGATTGGCGTAACGTTTCGCGAGCGCGTCAATCAAAGCGCGCTCGACTGGCGACGCTCTGCCCGCGTGCTCCTGCGCGAGCGTGATCTCTTTCCAGGCCAGCTCCGCCATTGGCGGCGGGACGGCCGCGAAGTTAATATGCGGACCGGCCGCGAGCGCTGCTCCCCAGTGCGCCATCGCGCACTCCGGATCGGCCGCGGCCGCTTCCTGGAACGAACGGATAGCTGCGGAGTGGTTAAATCCGTGGAGGAAGGCCAGGCCCTGATCAAAATACCGCTGCGTCTTCGCGCTCCTCGTCGTGATTGGGCGCGCGTAGGAGCCGAGTCCTTCGTAAAGCGGCTCCGGCTCAGCCCGCAGGGCAGAGGTGGTAAGCAAAATTGCGGTGGCGAAAACGGTGGAACGAAGGCCTTTCTGCATGGCGCAAGGATAGCAGACCGGCCGGGCAATCCAAAGCCCCAGACGGCGCCTCGCCGGCGAGACCTGTTACCGTCTTCGAAGAAAAAACCTTGCGCGGCCCGCCATCTGCATTGATGGGAAGCGCTCCCGATGCGTAAGTTCACCACCATTTCTATTGCCTTTGGCTGCGTTTTCGCCGCGTCGGTGCAGGCTGCCAACCCCGTTTTCTCCCCCGTCACGAACCGCCCGTTCACTTATCAGGCCGCGAGTGGCCAGTCGGTTGCCGTCCCGCTCGTTGAAGAAGCCGAGAAGCGGAAGCTGCTCGCGCCGATCGCGAAGGTCGACCCGCGCATGAGCGTCACGCTCGTCCGCGCGGCTTCCATCGCCCAGGATCGCGCCTATGCGCACTCGAAGTCGCGTTGCTGGCGTTACGTGAAAGAGGCGCTTCTCGCCGCTGGTGCCGTTTCTTCGTATCCGAAGACCGCACTCGCGAAGCAGGCTGCCGCGGAATTGGTTAACGCCTACGGCTTCACGAAGCTCCCGGTCACTGATCCCTACGCAGCTCCGATCGGTTCGGTGCTCGTTTATGGCGGCAAAGGCGCTGGCCATGTCGAGATTCGGGGCAAGAGCGGATTCGTCAGTGATTTCCGCGCCGCGACCCCATCGAAGCGCAAGTTGATCGGCGTTTTCGGGAAGGCGTAGCCGCTCTCGCCGGCAGCGGCTTTATAATTTCCGGCAACAAAGACTTGCCGGGCCCCTCTTCTTTCCGGCATAACCGCGCCCATTGAAGACGGTTGTCCTTTTCGCTCTCGCCGCTTGCAGCCTCGTCTTCCTCGCGGCGCCCGCAGAGGCGAAAACGAAGGCCCATCGTTCGCGCGCCGCTCACTTTACCTACCATGACACGAGGAGCGGGCAGTTCCGGAAGGCCGACGTCATCGATAGCTTCCGGGGCCGCATCGTCCCAGCCCGGTTCGACCCGCGGCTCGACAAGCGCATGCTTGCCGCCGCCAGCATCGCGCAGGAACGGGCCCGCGCGCACTCAAAGTCGCGCTGTTGGCATTACGTGAAGGACGCGCTGCTCGCCTCCGGCGCGGTCAACAGCCGGCCGAAGTCCGTTTACGCGAAGCAGGCCGGCGATGAGCTGGTCCAATCCTACGGCTTCAAGAAACTGGCGATCCGCAATCCTTATCAAGCACCGGTCGGCGCAGTCCTCGTCTACGGTGCGCGCCGCGCAGCGGGGCACGTCGAGATCCGGACGAAGACCGGTTTCGTGAGCGACTTCCGAAATCGCGAGCCGTCGCGCCGGCCGCTCATCGGCGTCTACGCGAAGATTTAGTCGCGCTGCAAACGGCGCGCACCCGACGTCACTCGACGGTGACGCTCTTGGCCAGGTTCCGCGGCTTATCCACGTCGCGTCCCAGCTCGACCGCCAGGTGGTAGGCGAGCAACTGCAACGGGATCACAGTCAGAATCGGGCTGAGGTATTCCGGCACCGACGGGAGCGTGATGATGTCGTCCGCGATGTTCTTCAGCCGCTCGGTGCCAGCGCCGGTCGTGACTGCGATGACTGGGCCTTTGCGCGCCTTAACCTGCTCAATGTTGTTGATGTTTTTCGACAGGACGCTGTCGTCCGGCGCGATGAAAACCGAGGGCAGGTCCGGGCGGACGAGTGCGATGATGCCGTGCTTCAGCTCCGCGCTCGGGTGGCCCTCCGCAAAAAGATAAGTGATCTCCTTCATCTTCAGCGCCGCCTCGAGCGCGACAGGGTAATTGTACTGCCGGCCGAAGAAGAGCATCCCGGCCGCATCGCGATATTTCTGCGCGATCGCCTTTACCTGGTCGCTCAGAAGAAGTGCCTCTTCGATCTGCCGCGGCAAGGCCTCGAGCCCTTCGATGATGCTTTGTCCTTCCGAGGTGGAAAGGTTTCGCATCCGGCCCAAGAGGAGGCCGATGAGAGTGAGGATGGTGAGCTGGGAGGTGACCGACTTG
>JBKJKL010000481.1:0-9468 GCA_046597485.1 Chthoniobacterales bacterium | reverse complement strand
CCTCGGCGAGCGACACGACCACTTCATCCGCGCCCGCGCTCCGCAGCCGCTCGACCAGCTCGGCGGTGTTCTCGGTCAAACCCCAGACGCCGACCACGATCTTCGCGTCCGGCAGAGCGGCGCGCAGTTTCGAGGTGATGAAACGGGCATGCACCTGCGTGGAAGGCGCGACGACCGAGACGCAGATCGCGTCCCACTCGCCGCCCATCGCGAGCTGCACAAGGTCGTTCGTCCCGAGAGCGGCGGGGGCGTTTTCCGCCTGGAACCCCTGCTGCTGAAGGAGCTGCGTAAGCATGAAACCGGCAAGCTCATCGCGATAGGCACGCGCCGGGACGGTCAGGACACGGCAGGGCGGCGCGACCGCTGGCTCAGGCGTTTCCTCAGCCGCGAGTTGATCAGCGGGCAAGGAAGACGGCGGCGGCGGCATTGTCCCGAAATCCTCCACGATATCGACGAGATGCTGGTGAATCGCGGAGCGCTGGTCTTCATCGAGTTCCTGTCGCTGCGCGTCGGTTTCGGTGAGCGTGATCGCGGGGAGCAGGACGGAATCGTAGAGCGAGGTGAGCGAGTGCGACTTCACGTAGGTCTCGGCCATGACGCTGCCTTCCGCGAGCCCGAGACGGAGCAGCCGGTAATAGATTTCTTCGTGCGCCGCGAGGGCCTGTTCCTCGCTCAGAAGAACGCTGAGGAATTGCAGCTTCGGCACATGCCGTCCGATCACTGCGAGACAGACGGTCAGCGGCGTCGATAAGACGAGCCCGACCGGTCCCCAGAGCCACGTCCAGAACACGGCCGCGACGATGAGCGCGAGCGAAGACACGCCCGTGCTCGCGCCGTAGAGCCACGGCTCGAGGACGTTCGCATTGACCAGCTCGAGCGCGACGAAGAGCGCGAGCACGAGGATCGGCGCCAGCCAGCCGCTGGTCGTCGCGACGGAGAGGACGAGCGGAACCGCGGCCGCGATCCACGCGCCGACGTACGGGATGAAGCGCATGATGGCGGCGAAGGCGCCCCAGAGGACTGCGTTCGGCAAGCCGATGAAGTAGAGCCCAACCGCGATCGAGCAGCCGAAGCCGACGTTGACCAGGAACTGCATCGCGAGATAACGCGCCACCCGCTTCCCGGCATCGTCGATCGCCCGCGTCGTCGCGCTGATCCGCGCCTGGCCGATGAGGCGAATCATGCGCCCGCGCAGATCCTCGCGTTTCAAAAGCATGAAAATGACGAGCAGCAGGACAAGGCCTGCCGTGCCGAGCGGGCCGAGCACGCCTGCGACCGCGGTCTGCAAAATCTGCGGTAGCCGGCTCTGGGATTCGACCACGCGGACCGGCATCGGCGTGGCCCGCGGCCGCGCACGGTGGGTCGAGTCGGTCTCGCCCGGCTCGAGCGCGCCCTCCTTCTCCGCGTTCGGCAGTTGCTTCTGCAATTCGTCCACGCTGTGGGTGAAGCGGCCGAGCGTCCCACCGGTCGGGAGGCGAAAGGAACGCAGCTTCTCCTCGATGTTCGCCTGGTAGTCGGGGAGCTTCGTCGCCAGGTCGATGAGCTGGTGCGTGAGCAAGTAACCGGTGCCGCCGATGATCCCGAACATCATCAAGACGACGAACAAGACTGCCGCGATCCGGCCAATGAAACGCTCCACCCGCGTGACGAGCGGCGAGAGGAGGAAGGTGAGCATGACCGCGAGCGCGAGCGGCACCAGAATCTCGCGCCCGAAGTAGAGAACGGTGATGACAAACGCCGTTAGCAAGACGGTGAAAATTCCGCTCAAGGCGGCGGCGGAAGAATTCTTGGTCGGTCTCATCGTCCCGGTGGGTATTCGCTTTGTCCCGCCGTGCTGGCTGCAACGCAAGTGCGCAAGAGCTTCTCTATCCGTAGCAAATTGGAGGTGAGGAATTTAACAATGGTCACGCGGTCCGGCACTCCCTAGCCTGCGGGCATTCCCGCTCAACCGTCTGCGGGACAACCACAGAAAGGTTTCCCCCATGAACCGTCCGCTTAAGACCGCAGCCATTCTCATTCTCTGCGTCACCGCTGTCATTCTGCTTGTCGCGAGTTTCTCGCGGGCAGTGATCGGGGCTGGCCAATCACGTATCCGCATTGAGGATGCGGGCGTCGATCCTGATGCACCGGCCACCCTCGGTGCGCCCAATGCCGGCCTGAGCCGGCAGGAATTTATGCAACGACGCGCCGACTACATCGGCTTGCGGCGCGGCCTGGATAAGGAGCACCCAGCGGATCCCCACGTGCGGCAGGAAGCGATCGCCATGATGGAGGCGCAACAGCAGCGGATCGCCTCGCTCCCCCATTCCGCCGAGACAGACGCTTTAACCGCGGCCTGGGCGGAAATCGGGCCTAGTCCCATCCCGAATGGCCAGGTCGTGGCCGGAGCCGCGACCGCGGTCAGCGGTCGCACGATCTCAATTGCGGTGCATCCGACGAACCCAAATATCGTCTATGTCGGCACGGCGCAGGGTGGACTTTATCGTTCCACAAATGGCGGAACGACCTGGACGCCGTTGCTCGACAACGCCCTCAGCCTCGCGATCGGCGCCATCGCCATCGCGCCCTCCCAGCCCGACACCGTTTATGTTGGAACCGGTGAGCCGAACTTCTCCGCCGATTGCTTCTTCGGGGTCGGCCTTTACCGCATCACCAACGCCAGCACGGTCACGCCAACGATCAGCGCCGCTCTGAATAAAGACGCCTTCAATCAGGACGTCTTCACCGGCGCCTCAGTCGCCCGGATTGCAGTCGATCCGACGAACCCGAACAACATCTTCGTTGCGACGAGCTTTGGCGTGGGCGGAATCGGTGGCGGGCTTGGCCCATCGCCGGCCTATGGCGTCTATCGCTGCACCAATGCCACCGCTGCTTCGCCTGTCTTCACGCGCCTGGCCGGCATCGGCAGCAACAACTTTTTAAATATCACCGACGTGGTGATGGACCCCGGCAACCCGAACCGGATCGTGGTCGCCGCGTCCGATCCGTTCACCGTCTCCGGAGCAGGCATTTACCTTTCCACCGACGCGCTTGCTGCCACTCCGACGTTCTCTTTGCAGCAGCCGATCACAGGCACTGCCCGCGTGGAGCTGACGATCAACCGCGTCGCAGCGACGACGACCGTCTTTGCCGCCAGCGGTGAAGGCAATGGAAGGGTCTACCGCTCTACCGATGGGGGCTCGACCTTTATCACCCAAATCACGAACGGCTTCTGCGGCGGCCAGTGTTTCTATAATGTGGCAATCGCAGTCGATCCCGGCGATGCCAACCGCGTTTACCTCGGCGGCACGGGCACGACTGCTACCTTTGCGTTCTCAACCAATGGTGGCACGACCTTCACCAACAGCCAAAGCGGCCTCCACACCGACTCGCATGTCATCGCGGTCGCGCCTTCGCTTCCTTCGACGGTCTACTTCGGGAGCGATGGCGGTATTTACAAATCAACCGATAGCGGCGTGACTTGGGCCACGCTCAACAACACGACCTTCCGCGCGACGCAGTTCATGAGCCTCGCCGTCCATCCGACAAATCAGAACTTCACCATCGGCGGCACGCAGGATAACGGCACGAACTTCTATCAACCGGCGGCGACCTGGACGCGGGCTGACTTCGGCGACGGCGGCTATTCGCTCATCGATCAGAACGCGACCAACACCACGACGGTGCGGATGTATCACACCTACTTCAATGCCTCGACGCTGCTGGGTTACGCCACCGTCGCTTCCACTGCTCTGGCCACCGAGGGAAACTGGACCTTCCGTGGGTGCAACGGCGTGGCTGGCAATGGCATTCCATGCGGAGGCGCCGTGCTCTTCTACGCGCCACTGGAACAAGGCCCGGGTAACCCAAACACCACCTACTACGGCGCCAACATTCTCTACCGCTCGATTGACGCTGGACTAAACCACACCGCGGCCAGTCAAAACTTGACCAATCCGATCAGCGCCATCGGCATCTCGCCGCAGGACGATAACGTGCGCATCGTCGGCCAGCGGACCGGCGGCCTCTTCGGCACCACGACGGGCTCCGCTGTCCTGACCGACCTCGATACGGCAAATGCCGTCCCGAATAACTTCGTTTCCCGCGCGGTGATCGACCCGAACAACGTGAACACGGCTTATGTCACGCTCTCCGCTTTCGGCGTAGCCAACGTTTGGAAGACGACCACTCTGAACGCCGTCAACCCCACCTGGACCCTCGCTCGCGGCACTGGCGTGAACATCCTGCCACAGATTCCGGTCAGTGCGTTCATCGTCGATCCGACTAACTCCAGCGTGCTCTTCGCCGGGACCGATATCGGCGTCTACACCTCCACGGACGGCGGAACGAACTGGTCGCCTTTCGGCACTGGACTGCCGCGCATCGCCGTCTTCGACATGGCCATCCAGCCGAGCAGCCGCACCCTTCGCATCGCGACACACGGGCGCGGGCTCTGGCAGATGGGATTACCCGGCTCGCTGCAGTTCACCGGCGCAACCTCACGGGTCTTCCACGCCGGCGTGCCGTTTAATATCAATCTGCCGCTCACCGGGCCGTCCGGAGTCGAGTGCCGCAGCAACAGCAGCGCCTTCACGATCGTCTTCAACTTCACCAACACGGTGACCGCTGGAACCGCCAGCATCAGCAGTGGAACCGCCACCGTGGGCTCGGTCGCCTTCAGCGGCACCGAGATGCGCGTATCGCTCACCGGCGTCACGGACGGGCAAGTCGTCACCGTCTCAGCCAACGGCGTCACGGACACGAACGGAACCGTCCTCCCGCCGCAAACCGTCGACGCTGGTTTCTTGATCGGCGACTCCAACGGCGACCGCAGCGTGAACGCCGCCGATGTGACCCTCTCCCGGAGCCGTTCCGGTCAAACGGCCGACGCGACGAACTTCCGCTCCGACATCAACCCCGACGGCACGATCAACAGCGCCGACGCCACCATCCAGCGTGCGCGCTCGGGGAACTTTGTGCCGTAGGCGCCGGTAACAGTCGCGTAACACTGCGCACGTGCTCGGGCACCAACGACGGCCCCGCCGTTGCCCGCGGCGAGGTCTACCGTAGATTGGCACCGTGAAAGCCTGTGCGAGTTGGGTCCTGTGTTTCCTGTGGTTGGCGTCGTTTGCCTCCGCGCAAACTGAAATGCCGGCGGCCGATACCGGCTCGCTCGATTTCAAACAGTGGGGTCTGCTTGCGGTGCAGGATGGCGGACGGCGCAAGCCCATTGACACTTTCGCGCGCGAAGCGCTGATCAAGATCACCGGCCGCTCGAGCTACCACGCCCCAGGTGGGAAAACCTGGCAGGGCAATGATTTCGTCCTCTCCGCCCTCCTCGAGACGCGTGACTGGAAGAGCGAGCCGATGGTTTTGGTCTCGTTAGGCCAGCTCATCGAGAAGCTCGGTCTCGATAAAACGAAACGCCGTTTTTCCTTTGCCGAGCTGACGACGAACGCGGAGCTGAACCGGCTCGCGGGCGAAGCGCACGACGCGCAACGCGCCGAAAAACCGCTCAGCCGCGTGCAGGGCGAGGCGCGCAACGTAAGCGAGCGCCTCACCCTCCTGAACCGCATCATGGACGGGACGGCGTTTCTCATCGTCCCCTCGACCAAGAGCGTGGGCGATCAATGGGTCATGCCGCCGGCTTTCGGGAATTTCTATCAGGAAACGCAGTTCGCACCCGTGCAGCAGCAGTTGCAGGCGACTTCGCAGGCTTACCTGAAAGCGGACGGTTTTGCTTTCGCGCGCGGCGCGCAGCAGTTGCGCGAATCACTCCGCGCACTCAGTCCGTCGATCTACCCGAGCGAGCGTAATCTCCAGCTCGAGTATCGCTACAACCACTTCGACGGCTTCTACCGCGCGGCCTGGTGTTACGGCCTCGCGCTCCTGCTGCTCGCGATCGCCTATTTCCGCGGGAGCAGCGGTTGGCTGCGCCACATCGGCGTCTTGATCACCATTGCCGGGCTCGCCTTCCACGCCGCCGCGATCACGATGCGCTGCCTCATCGCAGGCCGCCCGCCGGTGACCAACATGTATGAGTCGATCATCTGGGTTTCCTTCGCCGTCACCTTTTTCGGGATGCTCTTCTTCGCGCGTTACCGTGCGCCCATTTATCTCCTCGCCGCGCTCCCCGTCTCATTGATCGCGCTTCTCCTCGTGCACCAGATGCCGATCGCGATGCCGTCCAGCATCGACCCGCTCGTGCCGGTGCTGCGCGATAATTTCTGGCTCACCATCCACGTCCTCACCATCACCTTGAGCTACGCGGCCTTCGCACTCGCGATGGGTTTCGGTCACATCCTGCTCTGGCGTTACGTGCGCAATCCGGCCGCGGCCCGCGCTGATCAGCCGATGCACTTCTGGCTCTACCGCGTGCTGCAACTCGGCGTGCTTCTGCTCGCCGCTGGCACCATCCTCGGCGGCGTCTGGGCGAATTACTCGTGGGGTCGTTTCTGGGGTTGGGACCCGAAGGAAACTTGGGCCTTGATTGCGCTCCTCTGCTACATCCTCACGCTCCACGGCCGACTCGCCGGTTGGTGGACGCAGTTCGGTCTCGTGGTCGCAAGCGTGGTCTGTTTCCTCGCCGTCCTGATGGCGTGGTATGGCGTAAATTTTGTCCTCGGCAAGGGGCTGCACAGTTATGGCTTTGGCATCGGCGGGGAGTCGTATGTCGCGAGCTTCGTGATCGCGGATCTGCTCTTTGTGGCCTTCGCCATCTGGCGCCATCGCATGAGCAAAACGGCGGTGAAGAGCCGTCCGGTCGAGAACGAAACCGTCCCGGCGTGATCGAGCAGAGCACCGATGCGGTGCTGATGATTCGGCCGCATCGCTTTCATCCGAATCCCGAGACGGCGGCCGACAACGCCTTTCAGCGCGCGGTTGATGCCGGCGAATTGCCGGCGATTTCTGTCGCTGCGCAAAAGGAGTTCGACCGCGCGGTCGAGACGCTCTGTGCGGCGGGCGTGACCGTGCACGCGATCGAAGACACCGCGACGCCGGAGAAGCCGGACGCCGTTTTTCCGAACAACTGGTTCTCGACTCATCAAGACGGGCGCGTCGCGCTCTATCCGATGTATTCCGCGGCCCGGCGCCATGAGCGGCGGCACGATGTGATCGACGAACTGCGTGAGCATTACCGCATCGCGGACGTGATCGACTACTCGTCCTGCGAAGAACAAGGCCACTGCCTCGAAGGCACGGGCAGCCTGGTCCTCGATCACGTGCACCGGCTCGCCTACGCCTCGCTCTCACACCGCACTCATCCGGAAATGCTCGCGCGCTTCTGCCGCGATTTTGGTTTTGAGGCCGTCACCTTCCGCAGCGCGAGCGCGGACGGGCGCCCGGTCTACCACACCAACGTCGTGATGTGCGTTGGCTCGGAGTTTGCACTGATCAGCAGCGAGATGATCGAAGGCAATGCTGCAAACGTTCCCGCGCGGCTCCAGTCGACCGGCAAGGAAGTGATCGAACTGAGCGCGGCACAGATCGCTGAGTTCGCCGGCAACGCGCTCGAGTTGCACAACACCCACGAGAAGCTGCTCGTCCTTTCCGCGCGCGCGGCGGACGCGCTGACCCGCGCGCAGCGCACCACGATCGAACGCTTCGCGCGTTTACTCCCGCTCTCGCTGCCAACGATCGAGCTCGCGGGCGGCAGCGCGCGCTGCATGATCGCGACGATCCATCTGCCGCGGCGTTAACTGAGCTTCGTGTTTCGCAATCGAAGCGCGTTCCCGATGACCGAGACCGAGCTGAGGCTCATCGCCGCGCCGGCCAGCATCGGGCTGAGCAGGATGCCGAAGAACGGATAGAGCACGCCGGCCGCGATCGGCACGCCGAGCGCGTTGTAGAAGAAGGCGAAGAAAAGGTTCTGCCGGATGTTGCTCATCATCGCGCGGCTGAGCCGGATGGCCTGCTCGATGCCGCCGAGATCGCCGCGCAGAAGCGTGATGCCGGCGCTTTCCATCGCGACATCGGTGCCTGTTCCCATCGCGATGCCCACATCGGCGGCCGCCAAGGCCGGCGCGTCGTTGATCCCATCGCCTGCCATCGCCACGAGCTGCTTTCCGTCGCGCAAACGCCGGACGCGCTCGTGCTTGTGCTTCGGCTCGACGCCTGCCTCTACTTCATCAATCCCGAGCTTGTCGGCCACGGCGCGCGCGGTCCGCTCGTTGTCGCCCGTCAGCATGATGATCTTAATCCCGAGCGCATGCAGACGCTTGATCGCGGCCGGCGTGGATTCCTTGATCGGGTCTGCCACCACGACCGCGCCCGCGAGCCGGTCATCGACCGCGACGAACATCACGCCTTGGCCCTGCGCCTGCAGTTCGGCCGCGCGCTTTTCGAGCGAGCCGAAATCCTGCACACCGTTCTCGCGCAGAAAATCTGGCTTGCCTACACGCACTGTCCGGCCACCGACCTGGCCCTTCACTCCGCCGCCGGTGGTCGATTCGAAATCCGTCGCGTCTGCGATCTCCAGCTTGCGCTTCGTTGCGCCGGTCACGATCGCGGTCGCGAGCGGATGCTCACTTTGTCTCTCGACCGCGGCCGCGAGCGCGAGCAATTCATCTTCCGCAAAACCATCTGCGACGAGCACCTCGGTCACAGCCGGTTTGCCCTCGGTCAGCGTGCCGGTTTTATCGACGACCAGGACGCGCACTTTCTCCATCAACTCGATCGCCTCCGCTTTCCTAATCAACACCCCGGCCTGCGCACCGCGCCCGACTCCGACCATGACCGACATCGGCGTCGCGAGCCCGAGCGCGCACGGACATGCGATGATCAAGACCGCGACCGCGTTCACGATCGCGTAGGCGAGCCGCGGCTCCGGGCCGAGAAAGAACCAGGCGATGAAAGTCAGGACCGCCGCTGCGACCACTACGGGGACAAACCAGCCCGCCACTTGATCAGCCAACCGTTGAATCGGCGCGCGGCTGCGCTGCGCGGAAGCGACCAGCTCGACGATCTGGGAAAGCATCGTCTCCGCTCCGATGCGCTCCGTTTCCATCACGATGCTGCCGGTTTGGTTCAAGGTGCCACTCGTTAGGCCGTCGCCCGCGTTTTTCTCCACCGGCATCGGCTCGCCGGTCAGCATCGATTCATCGACTGCCGTCCGACCTTCGATGACGCGTCCATCGACCGGGATTTTTTCGCCGGGCTTCACGCGCAACCGGTCGCCGCGCTGCACTTCCTCAAGCGGCACTTCTGTTTCACTGCCATCACGCAGCACACGCGCGGTCTTCGGCGCGAGATCGAGCAGGGCGCGGATCGCCGAGCCGGTGCGGCTGCGCGCGCGGAGCTCAAGCACCTGGCCTAACAAGACCAGCACGGTGATGATGGCGGGTGCTTCGAAGTAGACGCCGATCTTGCCGTGACCCGCGAAGGAGGGCGGGAAGATTTGCGGGAAGAGCATCACGACCACGCTGTAGGAATAAGCCGCGCCCACGCCGAGCGAGATGAGCGTGAACATGTTGGGCGAGCGATGAACAA
>JBKJKL010000334.1:0-3172 GCA_046597485.1 Chthoniobacterales bacterium | reverse complement strand
CGACAGCGTGCAGTCCTACCGGAAGATGCACCTCGTGCCGTTTGGCGAATACGTGCCGGGCCGCCATACGGTCCCCGGTATCGGCGCGATCGTCGGCAATCAGGTGCCAGAAGACTTTGGCGTCGGCACCGCGCACACTGTTTTCCGGATGACGCGCGAGGACGTGCGGCTTGCGCCGTTGATCTGCTTCGAGGACACGATCGGCGAGCTCACGCGGCAGTTTCTCCTTCCGCAAAAAGATCCCGCCACCGGCCGCATCGTCCCGGGCGCGAACCTCCTCGCGAACGTGACGAACGACGGCTGGTTCCTGCAAACCTCCGGCTCGCGGCAGCATCTCGACAACGCGATCTTCCGCTGCGTCGAAGCGCGTCTCCCGATGGTCCGTTCCGGCAACACCGGCGTGACCTGCGTCATCAATTCCTTCGGCCGCGTCACGCAGGAATGGCCGCAGTTCACCGAGGGCATGCTTGCGGCTGAGGTGCGGGTGCCGGTCGACTATGAGCCCACGTTTTATGTACGTTATGGCGAAGTCTTCGCACGGGGCTGCGCGATCACGACTGCTTTGTTGCTCGCCTTCCTCCTCGCACGTCCGCTACTTCTTCGCCGCCGATGAGTGACGATCAAACAGCCATCTCCGTGCGCGGGCTCCGGATGAACTACGGAACGCTCGAAGCGGTCAAGGGGATCGACTTCGAGGTGCAAAGCGGTGAGGTCTTCGGCCTCCTCGGACCGAACGGCGCGGGCAAGACAACCACGGTCGAGATCCTCGAAGGCTTGCGCCGGCGGACGGCCGGCGACGTCCGCGTCCTCGGCCTCGATCCCGACCGGCAAAAGCAAAAACTGAAGGACCGGATCGGCGTCGCGCTGCAGGCGACCAATTTGCCCGACAAAATGAAAGTGGGCGAAGCAGTCAAACTCTTCGCCGCCTTCTATACCCGCACGCTGGATGGCGAGATGCTGCTGAAACGGCTGCAGCTTTGGGAAAAGAAAGACGCTTTTTACAGCACGCTCTCCGGTGGACAACAGCAGCGGCTCGCGCTCGCGCTCGCGCTGATCAACGACCCGCAGATGCTTTTCCTCGACGAGCCCACGACCGGCCTCGACCCGCAGGTGCGGCTGGAAATCCGCGACCTGATCGAAGAACTCCGCGCCGAGAAACGGACGATCGTAATGACGACGCATTACATCGAGGAAGCGGAACGGCTCTGCGATCGCGTCGCGATCATCGACGCCGGGCAGATCATTGCGATCGGCACGCCGCGTGAATTGCAGGAGCGGAGCGCGACGCAATCGGGCATTGAAGCACGACTCGATCGGCCGGTGCCCGCGGGCCCGCTCCCGGAATTTGCTGAGTCCGTCCGCACGCTCCTCAGCGAGGATCGGCGCGAACTTTCCATCAGCTCGAAGCGGCCCGCGCGCACTCTTGTTGACCTGATCAAATGGATCGAAGCCCAAGGGATGGAACTGGAGGACGTGCACCTGAAACGGCCCACGCTCGAGGATGTCTTCATTGAACTCACCGGCAAACGACTCCGCGACTAACGAGTGATGAAAACCTATCTCGCCCTGATGCGGAACGATCTCCGCCTCGCCCTCCGCAACCGCGCGGTCATCTTCTTTAACTACTTCTTCCCCCTCGCCTTCTTCTTCGTCTTCGCGCTCCTCTTCCAGGCGAAGCAGGGCGCGGCCATCAACCGCGTCGTCACCATCGTCCTCGCCTTCGGCATTCTCGGGAATGGCCTCTTCGGCGCCGGGATGCGCGCGGTCATGGATCGCGAGGCCAACGTCCTGCGGCGTTACAAGGTGACGCCGATTACGCCCGTGCCGCTCCTCGTCTCGTCCATGCTCGTCGGCATGCTCCTGTTCCTGCCGACGGTCATCATCACCCTCGTGCTCGCGAACCGCCTTTACGGGATGACGGTGCCGGCGAATCTCCTCTCATTTTTCCTCTTCATTGCGGTCGCGGCCTTCGCCTTCCGCTCCATCGGGATGATCATCGCGGCGGTCGTCAATTCCTCGCAGGAGAGCAATATGCTCATCCAGCCGATCTACATGGCGATGCTGTTCCTGAGCGGGATGACGATCCCGATCAGCTACTTCCCGGATTGGCTGCAGCGCATCACGCAGTTCGTTCCCTCCACTTATCTAATGACCGGGATGGCCGGGATCATCCAACGCAGCGAATCGATCCTACAGAACTGGGCCGCCACCCTCGCCCTCCTCGTCACCGCGGGCATCGCCACTTTCATCGCGACGAAATTATTCCGCTGGGAAAAAGGCGAAAAACTTCGCCCGGCAGCCAAGCTCTGGGTGCTGGTTTCGCTGGTGCCTTTCCTCCTCCTCGGCGGCTACCAGTCCTGGAGCCGCGAGAACCTGACCAAGACCGCGATCCTTTCCCGCGACGTGCAGCGCGGCCGCTCCTGGCTGGTGCAAAACGCGCGCATCTTCGTCGGCGACGGGCGCGTCATCGAGTCCGGCTCCGTCCTGATTCGGAAAGGTAAAATCGAGAAGATCTACGAAGGCAGCGCGCCGGACGCGAAGTCGCTCAACGCGGAGCCGATCGAGGCCGCGGGCAAGACGATCCTCCCCGGCTTGATCGATGTGCACGTCCATCTCGGCGCGACCGGCGGCATGTCCGACGACATGACGAAGATGCCCGACCCGAACGCGGCCGAGCACGCGCTGAAGGCCTATCTTTATAGCGGCGTCGTCGCGGTCCGGAGCGTGGGCGATGACCTGTCGAAGATGAAGAAGCTCCAGCGCACTTTCGGGAGCGGCGAGAAGCTGGGCGCGGAGTTGTTCTTCTGCGGACCGCTCTTCACCGCCGAGGGCGGGCACGGGACGGAATACGGAAAGTTTCTCCCGGAAAACATGCGCGAGGCGTTCAACGCGCAGTTCGTCCGCACACCCAAAACGGCCGAGGAAGCACGGCAACAAGTCGACGCGCTCGCAAAGGATGGGGTCAGCGCAATCAAGGGTGTGCTCGACGCCGGCGTGAAGGGCTACAGTTTCGAACGGATGAATGTGGACTTGCTCCGCGCCGTCGCGGACGAAGCGCATGCGAAGCAGTTACCGGTCGCGATTCACACTGCCTCTGCGCAAGACGTAGCCGATGCGATCGCGGTTGGCGCAGACTCGATTGAGCACGGCTCGCTCATTGAGGAATTGCCCG
>JBKJKL010000315.1:0-10325 GCA_046597485.1 Chthoniobacterales bacterium | reverse complement strand
CGGCGAAGGGCGCCTGGTGATCCTGCCCCGGCCAGATGACATCCTGCAGATGGCAGCCAAAAGCGCGGTGGCCGATGGCGCGCAGCCATTCCTCGTGATTGAGGAAGCCGAGGTTTTCTTTGATCTGAATGTGTCCGAAATCATGCCAGTAGCCGGTGACGGGTGAGTCCAACTCGGCGAGGAGCGCGGGCAGCTCCCGCTCGTTAGGCATTTCTTCGTAGCCGCGCCGGCCCTCGATGCCGAGCCGAATATTTTTCGCGGCGGCATGTTCGACGATGCGCTTCAAGCAATCCTTCACATGCACGAGATGCGCGGGCGCACGGGCTTCGCGTTTCTGCACCGCCGCCACCTTCAGCTTCACGTATTCGCGGGAGAGCATCTTCCCCTCCTTCGCGAGCGCGATCAGCTCATCGGTGATCCGGTTCATCGGGACCGAGCCGCAGTGCAGGACAACGAAAGGGGCGCCAAGCCGCTCCGCGAAATCGATCGTCTGCAGCGTCTGCTTGACCGCGCGTTCGCGCTCGTGGAGGCGGACGGAGGAGAACTTATAGCAATCGGGCGAGGCGTGCAGGATCTCGACCGGAAGCGGGCAGAAATTGTGCAGGCTGCTGAAGGTGATCTCGCCGCCTTCATGCATCTTCTGGATGCCGGGCATGAGCGAGATGCGGGTGCCGTGACCGAGTTCGACGTGGGTGAATCCGAGCTCGTCGCGGATCTCCGCGAGCATGGTGTCGCCAGAAGTGTGGCGGTGCGAATTCCAGCAGGTCGAGAACGAGATCATCCGCGCCGATTTAGGGAGCGCCCACTGCGGGCGCGGCCACCGCCGGCTCGGGCGGAATCGTTTCCGAGCGGGAGCCGCATTTGCCGCGCACGCGCGAGAGAACGGTGAGCCCGATCACGCCATACATGATCGCGCCCCAGAGCATCGCGGTCTTCATCCCGACCATGTCGGAGGCAGTGGTGAGGACGAGGCCGGAGAGCGGCATGAGGCCGAAGAAGCTGAGTCCGAAAACGGCCGAGACGCGGCCGCGCAGATAATCGGGCGCCCGTTCCTGCACGATGGTGCTCGCGAGCCCGAAATTCGCCGAGAGGCCGATCGAATTCACCGCGCAGAGCGCGGCTGCGATCCAGAAACTCGGCGCGCGCGAGAGGCCGAAGATGCAAACCGCGACCGTGGCGACGCCGGCCATCAAGATGTTCGCGCGATTCGCGCGCGGGATGCTGAGGAGGCCGATCGCGCCGACGACCGAGCCAACGCCCGACGCGCCCATGAGCAGCCCGAGTCGGTCCGCGCCGAGCCCGAGCACATTCCTCACGTAGAGCGGCATCATGACCGAGATGATCGGGAAGACGAAAACGGTGCTGGTCGCGATAAGCGCGACCATCGCGAGGCTGGCCGGGTCCTGACCGATAAACTTGAAGCCGTCCTTCATCCCGCTGCTGCGCTTTTCCTCTTCCTCCGCGGTCCCTTTTTGCCGAGCCGGGAGCGAGATGAGTGCAATGATGAGCGCGAAAAACGAGAGGGCGTTGAAGAAGAACGCCGAGGCTGCGCCCCAGATGCTGATCATCAAACCGCCGACCGCGGGGCCCGTGAGCCGCGAGCCGTGAAAGACGGCGCGGTCCATCGCGATCGCGCCCTGGATTTGCTCCTTCTTAACCAACTCCGGGACAAGCGCGGAGAGCGCCGGCATCTCGAAGGAGTTCGAAATTCCGAGCAGGATCGCGACAGCGAAGACGTGCCACATCGCGATGTGGCCCTTCAGCAGGAGGTAGCCGACGAAGCAGGCCAGCGTGATCTGCACGACCTGGGTCGCGAGGAGGATTTTGCGCTTGTCGTGCTTATCCGCCGCGGCACCGCCCACCATCGTGAGGAGCAACATGGGCAGACCGGCCGCGAGATTGACCAGGCCGAGATGGAGCGCCTTGTCGGTCAGCGTGCTCATGACCCAGCCCTGCGCCATGACCTGCATCCAGGTGCCAGTATCGGAGATGGCGGAGCCGATGATGTAGCGGCGGAATGGACCCGGGCGCAGGAGCCGGCGCGCTTGGCCGAGAGGCTTCGGGTCGGGGTCCATGGGCGAGACAGATACGCGGAGAGCGCGGCGGCTGCAATCGGCCGACCCGTCATTGTTGGCGTGCGGAAACACGCGCCTGAACGGGCTCGCGCGTTCGATGTCTAAGAGAAAGACCCATGCGAATCGAAAAGTTTACCCAGAAGATGCAGGAGGCGATGCAAGCCGCGCAGGACATCGCCGCGCAACACAGCCAGCAAGAGCTGACGAACGAGCACTTCACGACCGCGCTGCTCGATCAGGCGGAGGGCGTGACGCGTCCGCTGCTCGAGAAACTCGGCGTCAATCCGGTTGATTTGCGCGCGCAACTCGCGGCGGAGATCAGCCGCCGCCCGCAGGTGCATGGTTCATCCGATATCCGGATCGGCAACGAGCTGCGTAGCACACTCGACGCGGCCGAGAAGGAGATGACGAAGCTGAAGGACGAGTTCCTCAGCGCGGAGCATTACCTTCTCGCCTTGAGCGACTCGAGCGGCCCGGCCGGCCGCCTCTTCAAACGGAGCGGCGCGACGCGCGACAAGCTGATGCAGGCCTTGCAACAGGTGCGCGGTTCGCAACGTGTGACCGATCAAAATCCCGAGGGAAAATACCAGACGCTGGAGAAGTACGGCCGCGCCCTGACGACGATGGCGCGCCGCGGAAAGATTGATCCGGTCATCGGTCGCGATAACGAAATCCGCCGCGTCATGCAGGTGCTCTCGCGCCGGACGAAGAATAATCCGGTGCTCATCGGCGAACCGGGCGTGGGCAAGACGGCAATCGTGGAAGGCCTCGCCCGCCGTATCGTGAGCGGCGACGTCCCGGAGTCGTTGAAGAATAAGCGGCTCGTCGCGATGGACATCAGCGCGATGGTCGCGGGCGCAAAATTTCGCGGCGAATTTGAGGACCGGCTGAAAGCGTTTTTGAAGGAAGTGACCGACTCGGAAGGGGAAGTCATCCTCTTCATCGATGAGCTCCACACCATCGTCGGCGCGGGCGCGAGCGAAGGCTCGGTCGACGCCTCAAACATGTTGAAGCCGCAGCTCGCGCGCGGCGAATTGCGCACGATCGGCGCAACGACGCTCGACGAGTATCGGAAGTATATCGAGAAGGACGCTGCCCTGGAGCGCCGCTTCCAGCCCGTGATCGTGAACGAGCCGACCGTCGAGGACACGATCGCGATCCTGCGCGGCTTGAAGGAGCGCTATGAAGTCCATCATGGTGTCCGCATCCAGGACGCTGCGCTGGTCGCTGCGGCCGTTCTTTCGCACCGCTACATCAGCGATCGTTTCCTGCCGGATAAGGCAGTCGATCTCATGGACGAAGCGGCTTCGCGCTTGAAGATCGAGCTCGAATCGATGCCGACGGAAATCGACGTGATCGAGCGCGAAGTGATGCAGCGCGAGATGGAGCGGCAGGCGTTGAAGAAAGAAAAGGATCCCGCGAGCAAAGAGCGGCTCGGGAAACTCGAGCGCGAACTCGCCGAGTTGAAGGAAAAATCCTCCGCCCTAAAAGCGGAATGGCAGAAGGAAAAGTCGGTCATCGACGAGCAGCGAAAGCTGAAGGAAGCACTCGACCAGGCTCGCACTGAGCTGGAACGTACGCAGCGCCGCGGCGAACTCGGGAAGGCGAGCGAGTTGCAATACGGCCGCATCCCGGAAGTGGAGCGGCAGCTGGGCGAGATCGACGAGAAGATCAAGCAGGGCGGCAACCAGTTACTTCGCGAAGAGGTCACGGAAGAAGACATCGCCGAGGTTGTCTCCAGCTGGACGCACATTCCTGTTTCGCGTCTGCAGGAAGGCGAACGGCAAAAGCTCATCCGGCTGGAGGAGCATTTGCATCAGCGCGTCATCGGCCAGGATGAGGCGATCAAGGCGGTCTCGAATGCGGTCCGCCGCGCCCGCGCTGGATTACAGGACGAGAATAAACCGATCGGTTCTTTCATTTTTCTCGGCCCCACCGGCGTCGGCAAAACCGAGCTCTCGCGCGCGCTCGCCGAGTTCCTCTTCGACGACGAAAACGCGATGATCCGGATCGACATGAGCGAGTACATGGAGAAGCACACCGTCGCGCGTTTGATCGGGGCGCCGCCCGGCTATGTCGGTTACGAGGAGGGCGGTCAACTGAGCGAAGCCGTCCGGCGGAAGCCCTATTCGGTCATCCTTTTCGACGAGATCGAAAAGGCGCACAGCGATGTCTTCAACGTCCTCCTCCAGGTGCTCGACGACGGACGGATCACCGACGGCCAGGGACGCACGGTCGACTTTAAGAACGCGGTCATCATCATGACCTCAAACATCGGCTCGCAGTTCATCACCGAGGATTCGTCGAAGGAAAATCGTGACCGATCCGTGCTGGATGCGCTCCGGCAGCATTTCCGTCCCGAGTTCCTGAACCGCGTCGACGAGATCATCATCTTCGACCGACTGAACGAGGAGGAGCTGAGAAAAATCGTGGAGATCCAGCTGCGTCGCCTAACGAGTCGATTGGAGAAACAGAAGATCCGGCTCGAGTTGAGCGACGAGGCGAAGGCGCGGATCGCACGCGAAGGTTACGATCCGGTCTACGGAGCGCGGCCGTTGGGGCGGGCCATCCAGCGCGAGCTGCTCGACCCGCTCAGCCTCGATATTCTCGAGGGAAAATTCGGCGAGGGGCAGACGATTCGCGTGACTGAAAGGAACAGCAAGCTTGTCTTCGACGCGGCGTGACAGGGCAAGGGCATTGAACGGCGGCTTCGTCCGTTTGTCTGATGCGGTATGAAATTAAACATTCTCGGTCTGATTGCCGTCGGCGTGCTGGCTGGTTCGTCCGCTTTTGCCGGTGACAAAGCGTGCTGTAGCGCCATGAAGGCGAGCAACAAAACGGCGAAGATGTCGTGCGAGGCGGATCTCGCGAAGCTGGACCTGAATGCGGAGCAGAAAACGAAGATGAACACGCTCCTCGAGGAGTGCGGCAAAGCGGGCTGCACCAAGGAGAGCATGGCGAAGATGGAAGCCGGCGCGAAGGATGTGCTGACCAAGGAGCAGTTCGCCTCCTGGAAAACGGCCTGCAAAATGCACGGCGAAAAAGTCCAGAGCTAAGGCAGTTTTTACCAGCAATTCCGTCAGCGGCGCGCGCGGCCGTTTGACGGAATTTTTTTGCACTGTCGCGACACTCCTTGCCGAGCACGTGCCTTCGGGAAAAGGTGAGAGCACTGTGGACGAGATCGCGGCTAATTTGGAAACGGTGCAGGCGAAAATCGCGGCCGCCGCGGCGCGCTGCGGGCGTTCGCTCGACGACGTGCAGTTGATCGCGGTTTCGAAGAAGCAGGCAGCCGGGAACGTGCGCTCCGCTTACGACGCTGGGCAGACCATTTTCGGCGAGAGCCGGGTGCAGGAAGCCCGGGTCAAGATTCCCGAGCTGGCGAGCGCGGTGCGCTGGCATTTCATTGGGCACCTGCAGAAAAATAAAATCCGGCACGCGCTCCCGCTCTTCGAGCTCTTCCACAGCATCGACTCGCTGGAGTTAGCGCAGCAGGTCGACCGCATCGCGGAAGGGGAAGGCGTGCGTCCGCGTGTCCTGCTCGAGGTGAACGTGGCGGGCGAGGGGAGCAAATTCGGTTTCGCGCCCGGCAAGTTGCGCGCGGAGATGGAAGCGTTGCTCGGCCTGCAGCGGCTCGAGATCGACGGCCTTATGACGATCCCGCCGCTCGCGCCAGAAGCGGAGGATTCGCGGCGATTCTTTGTCGCGCTCCGCGAATTGCGCAACGAACTCGAACGCGATTTTTCGGTGAAGCTGCCGCAGCTTTCGATGGGGATGAGCAACGACTACGGGATCGCGGTCGAGGAAGGCGCGACGCTGGTGCGCGTCGGCACGGCGATCTTCGGCGGGCGCTAGTGCGCGGGGCGGGTTCCCGAGGTGCCCCACTTCTGCTAGGATTCCTCTGACCCGATGCACATCACCGACATCATCGCGAAGCATTCGCCCACGTTTTCCTTCGAGTTTTTCCCGCCGAAAACCGTGGAGTCTGCGGAGAGTCTTTATCAGACGATTCGCGAGCTGGAGGAATATACGCCTAGCTTCGTCAGTGTGACCTATGGCGCGGGCGGCTCCACGCGCGATCTCACGCACGACCTCGTCGAGCGCATCCAGACCGCGACCAAGCTCGACCCGATCCCGCACCTCACCTGCGTCTGCCACAAGGAGGAGGAGGTCGACGCGATCCTGCAGCGCTACGCGAAAAACTGCATCGGCAATATTCTCGCGCTCGGCGGCGATCCGCCGCGCGGCCTGCTCTACGACCGGACGTGCGACACTTTTCAGCACGCGAGCGACCTGGTGAAGTTCATCAAGCGCTTCAACGAAAGCGGCGCGCATCCCGATCCGCGCGGTTTCGGGATCGGCGTCGCCGGGTTCCCCGAAGGTCATCCCGCCACGCCGAATCGCTTGCTCGAGATGGATCATCTCAAGGCGAAAATCGACGCGGGCGCGGACTACATCGTGACGCAGCTCTTTTTCGATAACCGCGACTTTTACGATTTCCGCGAGCGCTGTGAACTGGCCGGGATTCGCGTCCCGATCATCGCCGGGATCATGCCGATCACCTCGATGAGTGGTTGCAAGCGGATCGCCGAACTGGCCGGCGGCGCTCGCTTCCCGGCGAAGTTATTGCGCGCCCTGCAACGCTGCGGCAACGACCGGAAAATGGTCGAACGCGTCGGCGTGCACTTCGCACTCGAGCAGTGCCATGACCTGCTCGATAACCGCGTCGCAGGCATTCATTTTTACACGCTGAATCGCTCCGACGCGACGCGCACCATCTTCGACAGTCTCGGGCTTCCACGCCGCCAGCCGGATGCGATGCAGGCTGCGTCGGCGTCGTAGCGACTAATCGTCGTCCTCGCCGTCGAGGTCGGATGCCGCAGCAGGGTTCGTTTGCGCGACAGCGACCTTGGCGCGCGCAGCCCGTTGCCCATGCGCGGAGCGGGCGTAGGCCTTCGCGGCTTTCGTTGCGCGGTCCGCTTGATACTGCTGGCGTTCACTCAACCGCGGCGGCTGCGGGTAGGCGGCGCGGTAGCGCATGGTGCCGAGGCCGAGGGCGAACATCGCGACCACGCAAAGCGCGGTGCGCTTCTCGTCGGCAGTGAAAACGAAGATCTGCCGGCGGATTTTGGCGGGTTTTGTCCTCATCTTGGACGATGCGATTTCACTCGCAGGCAGTGATACCTCCCGCGGATTTTCTGGTTGTAGAACCGCGCTTTCGAATCTGCTGCCAGGAGCGCGTGATGCAGAACCGGCGGGACGTCCGTGTAGCGATAGATCAGTCCGTCGCGAAACTCGATTTCGAGCGCGCGAAGCTTCCGGCTGTAGCCGACCGCAGCAACGGCCTGCGACTCGACCGGTTCGCGCGGAATCCGCGAGACGATCGGTTCGACGCTGTGATCGGCCGCCCATGCACTGCGGACAAGAAAAAGCGCAACTATGACGATGCCGAGGGGCAGCCGCGTCCGCACGGGGCGAGATTAAGTCTCTCGAGCGTGAGACGTCGAGCGAAGAATTATTGGTCGTTAGGCTCGAGCAGCGAACGGTCGATATCGCTCAGGCGGGTGCAACCGCAGAGCAACATCGCCTCGTCGAGTTCGCGTCGCAGAATCGCGAGCACGTCGGCCGCACCTGCTTCGCCCGCCACCGACAGTCCCCATAAAATGGCGCGTCCGACGAGAACCGCGCGCGCGCCCAGAGCGATCGCTTTCAAGACATCGCTGCCCCGGCCGATCCCGCCGTCGACATAAACTTCGCAAAGATCTCCCACCGCATCGGCCACGCGCGGCAAGACGTCGCTCGTCGCCGGGGCGGTATCGAGCTGTCGGCCGCCATGATTCGAAACGACAATCGCCTTCGCGCCATGCTCGACGGAGCAACGCGCATCGTCGGCGCGGCAGACGCCTTTCACGATCACCGGCAATGACGTGGATTGGCAGAGCCATTCGAGATCGTCGAAGCCGAGATCCGATTTGAAATTTTCCCGGACATACGCCGCCAGGCCGGAGCCGTTTACTTCCGGGATGTGGCCCTTGCCGAGTGGGGCCAGGTTCTCGACTGAGAGTCCGTCTGGCAGGCGGAAACGATTCCGCGCGTCGCGCTCGCGCGTGCCGAGTCCGGGGGCATCCACCGTGAGGGCGATCGCTTCCGCGCCAGCGGCTTCCGCGCGCCGCACCAGGTCGAGCGTCACGCCGCGGTCCTTGTAGATATAGAGCTGAAACCAGCGCGGGCTGCCGGCTTCCGCGAAGACCGTTTCCATCGCGGTGTTGGAGAGGGAGCTGAGGATGAACAGGGTGCCCGCGGCCTTTGCAGCCCGCGCGGTTGCCACTTCGCCTTCCGGACAAGCGAGGCGATGGAAAGCGGTGGGGGCTACGACGACAGGCATCGAGATTTCGCGACCGAGGACATTGGTCTTCATCTCGCGCGGCCCGACTCCGGCCAGGACGCGATAGTGGAGAAGGAGCCGCTCCCATCCCGCGGTATTCTCGCGCAGGGTAATCTCGTCTAGAGCGCCGCCCGCGTAGTAGTCGAAGCAGTCGTTAGGCAAACGCTCGTGCGCGGCGCGGGCGTAGTCGCCGATGTTCAGGAGCGCCGCAGGATTCACAGTCCGCACTTTTCCGTGAAAACACGAAGGTGTCGAAGCGGATCTCCTGCTATCGCGGTCGCAAATGCTCGCGGAAGAACTGCGCCGCTTCCGGCCGAACGACCTGCATCGCCGCGGGCGTGAACACGTGCGCTTCGTCGGGGAAAAAGTGGGTCTTCACCGTGGTGGCGTTTCGCCGAAGAACGAGCAGAAGAGGCGGGACGAAACGAGCGAACGGCACCCGGGCATCGCGCTCGCCGTGGATCACTAGGACCGGGGGCATGTGGCCGATCTGGCCTCCGCGATTGTTCCAGATGCCGCCAGCGTGTTCCACGACCGCCCCCACACGTGGATTATCCGAGGCCGCAGCAAGCGCCAGAAACGCGCCCAACGAGTAGCCGTAAATCCCGACCGGGCTCGTGCTGTTTCGTGCCTTTTGAACCGCGACGACTGACCCGCGAACGGTCTCTAGCCAGACATCGAAGTGCCGCTGCATGGTCGAGTCAAGAGCGACCAACGTGTGCGTCTGCTGGAAATAATGCAGGAGGTAGACAGCGTTGCCATCAGCCGCCAATCCGCGCGCGACGCGCCGCATTTCTGGCCCGTCGAGGAGGGTGCCGCCCGCGCCATGAAGCAACAGCACTGTCGTCCGCGTTTCGCCGCTCGCAGGCTGAAACAGTTCCGCGGGAATCTCGCGACCCGCGACCAGCAGATGTACGTTGGACACCGAAACGGCTTCATTTCCGCGCGCCAGCGGTGTCGCGGAACAGGCGACGAGAGAAATGAAGAGGAGAGAGGAGGCTAGAGCGCGTATGTGCATATGCAGCATACGGCGAAGCAAGCGGCACCGGTTGCGAGAGGGGAATAGACCGGGGTTGGAAAGTTTTCGCCAAACTCCTGTTTGACGCTGGATAGAGCGACGCTAACGTCCCGCTCCGCTGCGGAAACGGTTGGATAGGGGTCGGGGAAAATTTTCAAAAAAGTTTGAGATTTTCCGTTGACGGTTAGTTGAAGTCTTCTATTTTGCACCTCCCGCGACACTGCGGCTTCGGAGTTCCCGAAGTGTTCTTCCTTTCCCGGCTCACCTGCGAGTCACTCTGTTCGGTTTACCGATTCGGGCTGGCCTCGTCACTAAAGCAGAGAAAGCGCGAGAACGTTGATCTTTGATAATTTGACTCTGGATTTCGTCTATCACGACGGATTCTTCCAATCCTGAAATCCAGAACGCGTAAAGTCAGCGAAAATTGAATTGTGCGTTATTCGTTAAATATTCTTTGATTAAAACATTTCGCCGGGTCCTTCCGGGCTCGGTGATCTTACTTTGAAAAAGATCGGACGAACACCGGCTTCTGCTTACGAGCAGTTGTCGGTTTAGAATGGTCAGATTCACGTTGGTGCTTAAGCGAGCACCGACACAAACTTTGTCCGGAGTCAGCAATGACCACCGGCTCCAAATTTTTACGGAGAGTTTGATTCTGGCTCAGAACGAACGCTGGCGGCGTGGATAAGACATGCAAGTCGAACGGGACAACATCTGTAGCAATACAGGTGTTGTTTAGTGGCGAACGGGTGCGTAACACGTGGGCAATCTGCCGAGAAGTGGGGGATAGCTCGCCGAAAGGCGAATTAATACCGCATATGATCAGGGACGACATCTTCCCAACATCAAA